>NZ_JALKIK010000017.1:0-101073 GCF_023050955.1 Anaerobiospirillum sp. NML120511 | reverse complement strand
CTGGCTGCAAAGATCCCTGCCTATAAAACTACACTATTTTATCCTCCCTCAATTTCTTATATAAATTTAAATCTATGGCATTGATGGTTTGTTTTTAAACAGACTAATCAAATTGTCGGTCTACATGAATTTTGGGTGCAGCAGCTGCTGCCGCTGCCGCAACTGCTGCCGCTGCCTGGTATGGCAGATCCAGTCCCTGGCACAGGTCCTGGCTGGGCTCTTGTGGGGGCTGCTGTGCCTGGGGGCCATGCAGAGCCGTCGGCACGGCCTGGCACAGGGCGCAGTCTGTGGGCGGGACGGCGGCTCTGTGGTGCGCCTTTGGAGGATACTATGGATAAGGTTAAGCTCAAGGATCTTAAATGCAGCAATGCTCTGGCTGCGCTGGCCCGCAAGGCGATTTTCTGTGACTTTGTTAATCCTGAGGAGGTCGCTAAGAAGGGGGAGCCTGCATTTGCCCGTCCGGCTCATGCCCAGTACTCTGAGGGCGCCATGCTCTCTGCACTGTCTCATCTGGGCGGTCAGCCTCACCTGCCTGAGGGCTTTGTCTGGCCCGAGGCTGAGTATGGCTACAAGGAAAAGGGCATGCGTCCACTGGTCTTTATGGCCCAGTATGACCTGAGGGAGCTCAGCCGCTATGACCTTGAAGGGCTGCTGCCTGATCACGGACTGATGGTCATTTTCGGCTGCGGAGAAGCCTTTGGCTTTGATGGAGAGCACAGTCGTATTTATGTTTTTGACGATGTGTACAGCCTGAAAGTAACACAGCGCCCTGCAGATCCTCCTTGTGAAAAGGTTCTTGAGACTGACAGAATGGAGATTCCTCTGCACCGCATTGTGGTCCGTGCCGGCTGGCAGGTCCCTCATGAGTGGTCCTCCATGTTCGATACTGAAGAAGGTGATGACTGCGATGCAGACTGGGGCATGAGCAGAGAGCAGCTTGAGCAGATCAATGACAGTTATGAGGAGCTCTTTGCTGAGCTTGCTGGGACTGACGGCTATGAAGAGCTTGAGGATGATACCACTCAGTTTCTGGGCTGGGGAGAGTTTATCCAGGGAGACTATACTGCAAACAGGCAGTGCCGCCTGCTTTATACCCAGAGTTCATTTTGTGATGAAAACCTTAAAAAATGGCAGCTTTGCATAGGTGATGCCGGCGCAATCTATTATTTTATCGATGAGGATGACCTTAAAGCCGGTCGCTTTGATCAGGTCCGCAGCTATATGGACTGCTACTGACTGCAGCCCGGCTGCCCGGGCTCAGGCCGACCGGGCTCTGGCCGATCGGACCATGGTGGTCATGCCAGGAGCTGACGCACGGCCCGGCGGCGGCCTGCAGCCAGGAGAGCCAGACTCATGGTGGCAGCTGTGGTACGCTCTGTACGGTCGACGCTGCAGACAAAAGAGGGAGATCCCGCGCATGCGGAGATCTCCCTTGCTCTTTATTGGGCAGCGATCATGGGGCCGTCCCTGACCTTAATCAGGCAAGACTGCGGGTTGATCCGTGTCTGCAGGTGCGGCGGGCTGCCTTTTGGCTGTGCGTGCGCCCGCAGACGGCTGGGCCGGTTGCGGGGCTGCTTTATGCCTGGGCTTTGTGGCGCAGACAGATGACGGCGCTGCCTCCGCAGCCCAGGGTAAGTATGGTGTTTACCAGGCTTACGTTATTGGCAGAAAATACCAGGTCACAGCAATGGTGGTCAGGGGCTCTCAGCGCCAGATCGGAACCCGGGGCCCGGGTCAGATCCATGGTAAAGACATCCTGTCTGGTGTTGACTATGGTCAGCAGGGTGCAGTTTTCATCGTGACGCCAGAAAGCAATCATGCCACTGCCGACCGGGCAGCGGGTAAAGTCGCCCCAGGCCAGCACGTCATGCCAGCGGCTGTCATGTTTGAGCGCAGTGAGCCTTCTGTAGGTATGAAGTACTGAATTTTCATCATGGAGCTGATTTTTGACATTGACGGTACGCCAGTCCTGATGCAGACGCAGCCATGGTTTACCTGAGGTAAAGCCGGCACTGGCGCTGTCATCCCAGAGCATTGGGGTACGGGCATTGTCGCGGCTGTGCCATGCCACGCAGCGCAGAGCCTGCTCATCGCTCAGGCCGCTTTCAAGGGCATGGCGGTATTCATCATGGGCATAGAGATCGTTGAACTCATCAATGCTGGCAAAATGAGTGTTGGTCATGCCCAGTTCATCGCCCTGATAGATAAAGGGAATACCGCGCAGGGTCAGCTGCACTGTAGCCAGTGCCCTTGCTCCCTGGGCATTTTGCAGAAATTCGGGCATGAAGTAGGACACGCCGCGTGGCTCGTCATGATTGTCCAGAATTGGAGCTGTCATGGCGCCGGCCTGCTGATAAAGTTCCTGAGTGGCAAAAACGCAGGATGCAAACTCATCAGGACCCAGAGTTGTAAACTGGGTGTAATGGGGAGCTGACTCGATAACGGCACGGCAGGAAAGGTCAAACATGGTGGAAAAATAGCCATTTGTGCCTGCAAATTCCCTGACACTCTTATCAGTAACAGTCAGAACCTCCCCTACGGTAAAGCAGTCAGCACGATCAAAGGTGCGCTCCTTGAGCTCGTTAAGATATGGTCCAATTCTGTCAAGCAGCAGAGCGTTCATATTGGCCGCATGGCTCATGCCATCACCAGCAGCATCTGGAGGCAGTCCCGGGAAGGAGAGATCCTTGACAATGGAAAGTATGGCATCGATACGAAATCCTTTGACGCCACGGTCTATCCAGAAGTTGACCAGGGAGTAGATTTGCTCACGCAGCTGAGGGTTGTTCCAGTTCAGATCAGGCTGTTCACGGGCAAAGTAATGGCAGTACCACAGATCCTCATCTTCGTGACCTGGCAGCTTTGACCATACCGAACCGCCAAAATAGGAGCGCAGGTTGTCAGGTGGCTGGCCGTCACGGCCTTTTCTGATGTAAAAGTAGTCAGCTTCGGGACTGAGCGGATCGGCGCAGGCCTTCTTAAACCATGGATGCTCTGACGAGCAGTGGTTGAGCACCAGATCCATAATGAGATCGATGCCGCGATCGCGGGCCTTGCTCAAAAGCTCATCAAAGTCATCAAGAGTGCCGAACACAGGGGCGATGTTGCAATAATCGCTGATATCGTAACCCTGATCGACAAAAGGCGAAGGATAAATCGGGCTTAGCCAGAGCAGATCAATGCCCAGATCCCTCAGGTAATCAAGGCGGCTGATAATACCCCGCAAATCACCAATACCATCACCATTGGAGTCCTGAAAGGATTTAGGATAAATCTGATAGGCTGTTTTGCCATGCCACCATTTCTTTTCCATTAAACACCTCTGTGCCTTAGTAAGGCATGTATATCATGCCCACTCTGCTGCGTGCTGAGTGTCCTGTTAATAAAATACTTTACAAAGCATTATTATTATTATTATTATTATTGTGAGCTGTATTGGCCATGAGCCCCATATGGCCAGGCCTGTTAATTTCAAATTTAATCTCTGTCAGATCTCTGTCTGTGTGTCAGTCTTGCTCTCTGACCATGTCTGTATATCACTGTCTGTTCAGTCTGTTGCTCTGCCCTGATTGTATTGCACTCCCTGTATCTGTTTAATTCTTACTTCCTGTTTTCTCTGTCCCTTAATCACATCTTTGCTTAGAAAGCAGGCAGGTTGTGGGCCTGCCTGTACTCAGGCCGTCACGCGTTCAGGCCTGTTAATCGTGGATGTGCCCGGTCTTAACTGCGTAATCCCGGTCACGCTAAAAGTGATGCTCATGCTAAAGCGTCAGCCGAGTGCTGACTTAATGCCCGCTGCTGCAGCGCTTACAGCCGGAGATGAGCACGGAAATGAAACTGTTGTACAGCACGGCCATCTGGCTGTTGCTGGGCACTAAATGAAACTGTTGCCTGGCACGGCCATCTTGCTGTTGATGAGCACGGAAATGAAACTGTTGATTATCACGGCTATCTGGCTGTTGCTGGGCACTAAATGAAACTGTTGCTCAGCACAGCCATCTGGCCGGGGACGAGCACGGACATGGACCTGTAATGATGCCTGGGCGCTACAGCCAGTGTCTGCAGAGCCAGTGACGGTGCTTATGCAGATGATTATGCTGTTCGGGAGGTGGCGACGGTGGTTATGGTTACTGGGCGATGTCGGAGCTGTGTCGGGGTGGTGTTAAGGTGTGGTCGGGGCTGACCTTTGCAGCAGGCCAGGAGGGTCTGCAGGCAGATCGCGGCTGACGCCCCTGGGGATACCTGAGCATATATGGTTAATGGGAAAGTGGAGTAATTCTTTGGCAGGTGGCGCCTGGGCGGAAGCATCTGTGCAGTCAGCTCCTGCGATGGCGCCATTGAAAGCAGGCTGGTGTTGTCAGCCCGCTATGACTTTTGGGGCCGGGTGCCAGTTTGAGTTCTGGTACCGGTCAGAGCCCGGCCAGAGCTGGCCGGGCGGAGGGGCTGCCTGAGCACTGGCTTCAGATTTGGCCTGAGCCTGTGTTTTGGCTGTAGCCTTTGCAGCCCTTTATGGTTGTGGCTTTAGCTCTGAGCCTGCTGATCCCTGCTGCTGTCAGCCTGGGCATCGGTCTGAGCGGAGGCGTCGGCGGCATTGGAGCTGGTGCGGCGCTGCTGAAGCTCTCTGATAACATCAGGGTAGATTTTGTCGAGGCGGTAGCCCAGTACGGAGACAATGCACAGGGCAAAAAGGATGGCAGGGAAGACAGTGGTGGCCAGCAGTATGGTGTTCATGGCGGCATCAGTTTGCTCAGGAGCATTGTTGACGTAACCGCCAACCTGCATCACTGTGGAGGCGATGACGGCACCAAGGCCGGCGGCGAGCTTCATGCCGAAGCTGGCGCCTGAGTAGACCATGCCCTCGTGGCGCTCGTGGTCAATGTATTCGCCATATTCCACGCAGTCAGGGAGCATGGCAAAGACGCAGGCGTAGGTAAAGCCCTGACCAAAACCCCAGATAGCTGCACCGACAAAGGCAACTGTTGCAGAGTAAGGGTCAATAAAGCGCACCATGGCAGCGATGATAATGATGACGCAGGCGATCATCAGAGAGTTACGCTTGCCTGTCTTCTTGAGCATAATTGGCAGCACCAGGATAAGACAGCCCACCTTGAAGATATTCATGATGGTGGCAAAGGTACCGATGTGGTTAGGATTATCAAGGAAGTAGCGGCAGTAGTAGGTATTGGCTGTTGAGAACACCACGTCACCGGTAAAGGTGGTCAGCATGGCCAGAGTGAGCATTACCCAGTATTTGTTCTTGAACAGGCGGCCAATAACCTTGATGGTGGTCTTGAGATCGCTCTTCTCAGGTGGCGGAGTAACAATGCGCTCATGACAGAAAGCAAAGGTCATGAAGAAGCAGGTGCAGGCTACTGCGGCAAGAATCACGAAGGTAATGGTCCATGCAGCCTGATCATTGCCAAAGAACTCAACCATAGGCAGAGTAACGACAAGAGTCAGGGTGTTACCGGCAGTGGCCAGCAGCATACGGTAAATTACCAGAATGGAGCGCTGATAGCTGTCATTGGTCATGGAGGTGGTCATGGAGCCATAAGGCAGGTTAATGGCTGTGTAGACCACGGAAATGGCAAAGTTGTAGCTGACAAAGATATAGACATACTTAAGCCAGTCATCAAGGCCAGGTGGTACCGAGAACATGGCCACCATGGCTATGAAGAAAGGAATGAGCATGCGCAACAGCCAGGCACGGGCCTTGCCGTAAGGGCTTTTAGTGTTTTCAATCAGCCAGCCGACAAAGAGATCGGAAACACCGTCGAGCAGGCGTGAGAGCAGCATGATGGTGGCGACTACGGCAATGTTCACATTGACGTATTCGGTGTAGTAGTAGATAAGAATGGTTCCCGTAGGCGTATAGAGCATCTGGGATGCAAAGTCACCAAGGCCATAGGAAAAGCGCTCGGTCAGGCCTATTTTGGGATCTTTTTGAGGATTGTTGGCAAGAGCTGGGAATAACATCAGCTGACTCCTTTAAGCCTCAGAGTCGGCATATGTCAGACTGCGCTTGAGTCCTGCGTACCGTCAGGCCATCCAGGTAAAAAACCAGGTCCCGGGCCGTCGGGTGCAGCATGTGCAGGATACTGCAGAGCAGTGAGCATATGGCTGCCACCCGGTATTGCAAAGGCAGCAGGTACTGTTCCTGTTTTCCTCATGGCTGCAGCAGCTGCTGGTAGCATAAGGCGGGCACAGCACTTAATCTGCCCTCAGGGCAGCCTTCCTGCAGATACTCGTGAGCATACACAGCGTCATCATGACATGGCAGATTCCTGGACTCAGGCCTCATGGCACCATGGCCCTTTGACCTGATGGTCCCATGACAGCTTGACCTCATGGCCCTGTGACCTGATGTCCCCATGACAGCGTGACCTGATGGCCTGATGTTGCCATGGAGATATAAATACACAGGACTGCAGCAGCCGGGAAGCCCCATGGTCATGAACATGAAGTCATGGCCTCAGGCACAGTGTTGCCTGCTGCGCCATGCCTCATAGTCATGGTATAAGGGCTTGTTACGGCCTGTCTGAAGCAGGTTATGCCCTGTGGCAGGCGCAGTCTGCATGGCATGGCCGACAGGGCCGACAGGCCGGAGCTGCTGGCCATGGTATAGCCATGGCTCTGGTACAGTCCTGGCTCAGGTTCTGCTATGACCTGGTTTTGCTGCTGGCTGTTGCCAGCTGGTGTATTGCTTTTGAGCACCGGCAGGAAGGATTCCTGTAATACCGGTTTGAGACTTTAGACGATTCACACACTAACAGTCTGCACAGTGCAGGGCCGCTGAGCGGCTGCACAGGTCAGGCTGCCTGAGCACCAGGTGGCTGTAGTGCTCACTACAGTTGATGAGCACTGCTGTCACATAAGGGAGTTATCAGGCACAGCTGTTTTAGCAGTAACAGCGCGCTCTGAGACAGCGCCGGTGCGGGCGCTGATATCAGGATCGGGCAATGCCCGGGGCGGACATGCACAGCAAAGCTCAGCATTGCAAAGCCCTGGTGTGTCATGCCTTGCCCTGTCCTTACTCTCCTTGAATTCCCTGACCTGAGATATGGTCAGGGAGGTAGAAACACACTGCCGTAGAGCTAAAAGGTGGAGACTTGCAGTGGTGTTTCAATTAACTTTCATACCTGCCAGTACTGCCCGGGAAGTCTTGCCCGGGCCGTACTGCCTGGGCCTTTGAGCTCTGCCCGGGACGTACTGCCTGGGGCATGGTCCTATGGGACCTGCCCTGGCCGTGGCGCGGCTACTGGGCGGAGCAGGCAATGATGGCTACGCTGGTGGCCGGCAGGATCAGCTGACCATTGTTCAGAGTTACACCATCGGTGGCCAGTACGATGCTGGCATCTGCAGGCACTGAGCGGGTAATGGCAGCGTCTTCAAAGCTGGCCAGCACCTGAATCTGGCGTCCATCCAGTTCACGGGCAAAAGGAACTTCGTATTCAGCCACAGGACTGAGCGGTACAAAGCGGCCATCGGTCAGAATGTCATGCCACTGGCTGTCCTTCTTGAGGGCAATGAGCTTTTTGTAGAAAGACAGTACTGAGTGCTCGTCATTAATCTGTGCAGCAGCATTAATGGTGGTGTAGTCCTGATTGACCTTGAGCCAGGTTTCAGAGGCTGTGGAGAAGCCGGCATTTTTCTCAGCTGACCACAGGAAAGGGGTACGGGCATGATCACGGGACTCGATATTGAGTATGTCCAGTGCCTGCTTAGGGCTCAGACCTGCCTTGAGGGCTGACTTGTAATTGTCGTGGGCAGCCACATCGTCAAACTCATAAATGGAGTCAAAACGGGTGTTGGTCATGCCTATTTCCTGGCCCTGGTAGATAAAAGGCATGCCGCGCAGCAGGACATTTACGGCACCCAGGACCTTGGCGCCCTCAGGAGTCTGAGCATGGCGCGGTACATAGTAGGACAGGCCACGTGGCTCATCATGGTTCTCTACTATTGGGCACATAAAGCCAATGTCATTGACGCGCTGCTGGCTGGCAAAAATGGTATCGCGCCAGCGGGCAATGCTTACCGGACGGAAGCGGTAGTAAGCAGGATAGATTTCGTTGAGCTCACGGGCTGAGAAATCAAAAATGGTGGAGAAAAAGCCCTCAGGACCAATGTAGTTCTTCAGTGAGGCCTGGTTGACACCAAAAGCCTCGGCCACAGAAATAGCCTTGTGAGGCTTGAAAGTGGCGTTATTCATCTCATGCAGGAAGGTAGCGGCCTCATCGGAGAGCTTCGCTGTCATCTTGCCTGCTGAGCACATGCCGTCAGGACCATCAGCTGGCAGGCCAGGGAAAGACAGATCCTTGGCAATGTTCATGATGGCGTCGATACGGAAACCGGCTACACCCTTGTCCAGCCAGAAATTGATCATATCGTAGAGCTTTTTGCGCAGTGGCTCGTAATACCAGTTAAGGTCAGGCTGCTCCTTGCAGAAATAGTGCAGGTACCACAGGTCCTCATCTTCACGGCCTGGCAGCTTTGACCATACTGAACCGCCAAAGTAGGAGCGCAGATTGTCTGGTGGCAGACCGTTCTTGCCCTCACGGATATAGAAGTATTTGGCCTCTTCACTGTTAATGTCAGCACAGGCCTTTTTGAACCATGGGTGCTCGCTGGAGCAGTGGTTGATTACCAGATCAAGAATGATATCGATACCGCGCTCACGGGCACCTGCCAGCAACTCATCAAAATCATCCATGGTGCCAAACAGAGGATTGATGTCCTGATAGTCAGAAATATCATATCCCTGGTCCACCATAGGGCTTTTGAAGATTGGGCTTAGCCATACCAGCTCAACACCCAGATCTTTGAGGTAATCAAGGCGGTTGATAATACCGCGCAGATCACCAATACCATCGCCATTGGAGTCTTGAAATGATTTAGGATAAATCTGATAGGCAACCTTGCCCCACCACTTGTCACTCATGAATGTTTCCTTGTATCAGCTGACTTCAAAGAAAGTCTGTTGCATCTCACCGCAGCCGCAGCAGGCTCGCACCAGTCCCGGATCAGGTCAGGCACAGTCCCTTGCACCGGCACAAGCTCCGGCACAGGCAAAACTTCGGCACAGGCAAAAACAGAATACTTGCGACCATTGCATCCGTACAGAACTTGCTGTCACAGCGCAGGCGACGCCACCTGCAATTGCAGGATCCGCCACAGCTGCAGCTGCGCAGCAGCTGTACTGTCTGTTATGGCTGACGCACTCATACTCAAACTGCAATAGTCCTCATTAAGAGCCCTTATTAACAGCACAGACCGACTGTCAGGCTGGCAGCGGCATGTAAGGCAGCACCGCACCTGCAGGCGCAGGTGTTTGCGCAGAGGGCTCAGTGCGCAGTCAGGGTATGCGCACACACTTAAAATGGTCTATAAAATAATATGGAATGAATTTAAATCAGTTTGTTAAATGCTTTTATAAAGCGATCTGATAAGGAAGCCCTGGATGAATTATCCTGAACCAGGGGCGCCGCTGCATGAATTGCAGATACAGCGGCATGATTTGAAGACAAAGCAAAATCGGCTGTCCGTGCAGGCAGTGCGTACAGTGCAGATAAGGTATTCTCTGGGTGTATGCTCTGGTGCTCTGGACTTTTAGCATAGCTGTACTTTAGTGCACTGCACACTGCTGCTTACAGAGGTGTTGGGCTGTTATCTGCTTTATAAAGCATGTTTTGCCCGTTAATACCAGGTGGCTGATTTGTGCCAACGGTACATATGGTATCAGCTGGTATGCAGTGCAATATTCTGGTCGTCAGGCATTGAGGGGACTGCGGACTGCAGGTCAGTGCCATGGCTGGCATCAGGTGCTTTCATTGCAGACAGAGCTGAAGGCATCGGTCATGAGCGGGAGCGTGACCTGATGCATTAAGGCTTATGTCTTCAGTCCTGATGGTTTTGCAGTATAAATTGCGATATTAACCTCGCTGGAGTCACAGGGCCTGTTTGAAGTAATCTCCGGAAAATTGAGGTCCGGGTCCTCAGGTCCATGCTTAAATAATCAAAAGCCTTCGCGGCCGGTTTTAAGTTCATGGCTTAAAGCGCAGCCACACCTGCGCAGTCGCGTGATTTATTTCCCTGTGTATGGAGGCATTATACGGGGGGCCAGTTGTAAAAAAAAATCAGTATTTGAACAGAAAAATACACTTTTTTAATATGACGTCATAAATTGCGTGATCACGATCACAATGGTCTGAGTTTGAATCAGGGGAGATATTTTGTGTCTGTAAACAGCATATATATGACCTTTTGGCTGTGGTAACGCTTTCATTGTGTTAAATAAGCCAAATCTGTTGACTAATATCGTCTGTGCAATAGTACGCTGTGTATACCTGGAGGCGCAATTTAGTGTACAGGCGATCCGGTAGCGTAATCGTGACTGAGCAGCCATAACTGGCACGCCTCAACTGGCACTCTTCAGAATGCTGCACATAAGTGGCAGATGGCATCATGAAGGCCATTATGGAGGCAAACTTCACAGGCTCTTGTGGCGGCAAATGTCACAGGCTCTGCCCGGCCAGCGTTTACATTGCCACGAGCGTGGTCCTCTGGAGCTGTGCAATGAGTCACGAACATCGGGACGTAAAATCAGATATGAGTCATCAGGCATGTGAGCGGGTATGAAATGCCACATGGATCTGGCGAAACTGGTGTGACAGTTATGGTATGAGATGCTCCTGAAGAACAGGAGCAGGAGCAGGGGCAGGCACAGGGACAGGAAAAGACTCAGATTAAAGGCCAGGCACAGTCACAGTCACAGGGACAGGAAAAGACTCAGACTAAAGGCCAGCCACAGGCACAGGCACGGTAGCAGGCTCAGACTCAGGTACTGGCTTCTGAACAGGGCCAGGGACAGACTCAGGTCCTGGGGCACACTCAGGGTTTTGGTCAGGCTCACGCCGGGTCTTATGCCAGTGCTCAGGCCTGGGGAGGGCAAAGCGCTGCTGGTATGGCGGCAGCGCATCTGTCTGCCTGTCATTGCAGTAAGGTGGGGATAATAAGAGACAGGCCGTCCTTGCAGCTGCTATCGGGCCTTAATGAGGCTTTGAGGTGTTAATTTGCAGTAATGCCCTGGGGCAAACAATGCACTATGATGGCTATGTGAGGTAAAGAAGAGACTTTGCTGTGTGCTCTGTGCTCTTTTCTGCTGCCGCTTTGCTGATATGTCGTGTTTTAGTGATGTATCTGTTCTTTTCTGTCTGATCACAGGGCAAAGCAACTGCCAGCAGCTGGAGCATCCGTGCACTTATTATGGAATAAGATACACAGTACAGTGTTATGTACAGTGAGCTGTAAGTTTGCAGTATAAGCACAGGCCAGTCTGCCGGGATACAGAAGCGGGAAATGCAGAATGGCAGCCTGCGCAAGTGCTTCGGGCGTCAGCCGGACTAAAGTCCCTAAATCGCTGCCGGAGCCTGTACACCAGTGTCCCGGCAAGCTGCCAACCTCACATTCGTGAGACGGTGAATACTGATATTTCACCTTGTTGAGCTTGCTTACCTGTCACCATGTTTCTGTCTGCCCTGCCAGTCTGTCTGTCAGTCTGCAGGCTTCTTCTGAAATAACTCTGTCTACGCTGCACAATCCTGCCTCAGAACTCAAATAAATTGTCTGTTTGTCTGTACCATCAGCTGTCTGAACTTTTGTACGTGCATAGTGTCAGTTTGACTGGACATTATGCCGTTGTCATGTGTTCAGCAGTGCTGATGCAGAGTGCTGAGGATATATGTGTCCTGCATAAAACCTTTTGTAAAGGCATACAGCCGCAGCCTTGCTTCCATGTGGGGAGCAGGGCAGGGAGTTAAAGAAGAATGCTGGAAACAATAACGGGCAGGGGACAAGAGCCACAAGTACACCTGTCGGTGTACGATAGCGCAGGCCGGCACAGCATTATGGAAGACAACTGCTGTTTATACAGAGCATAGTGCTGTGGTATCTGCGCTGGAGAAATATCAGGATAAAATCCTTTTTATAAATCTGAACTGAACATGGAGCACAAACGGTCAGCTGTTGCCAGTCAGGGGCCGTCAGCACTGGGCAGACGGGGGGACGGTAACAGGTGACATCCATGCTTCCGCAGGTTGCGGAACTGACATGAAAGCCTTTCACTTCAAATCATCATGTACAGGCATTTTCAGACATGCTCAAAACATGAATGAGGCTTACAGACTGTTTGCAGTAAATTTCTTTTAACCTGGATCAGTCAGCAAAATTATGTTGGTGATTATGCAATATCTTTACTGCAAAGAAAACTACCGGCGGGGCTAATGTAAAAATAAATTTTACATGCCTCTGATTAAGGCAGTATGCGGTCTGTGGAAAATCACAGCCTTTTCTGTTGCTGCAACAGTAATGCAAAAAATGCAAATCTTGTGAAAAATTGCAGCGAGATTTGTTGCATCTATACAGGGCACACTGAAGTGTGCTCACCCGGATCATCACAGCAAATTTAAGCAAGTTATTACAAGGCTCATGCAACTGCAGCCGGAAATAACCTGCAAAAACCAGTTAGACTGTCATTTATCGGCGTCCGGTACCCATTTTCATGCTGAGCACGAAAACGCATCACATTAAATGACAGCTGGAAACAGGTATATGCCTGAGAGCGTCCGGGCCTGAATGCACTGAGCAAAGCCTCATGACAGGAGCGGCCACATGTTACTCCATACAGGAAATCTGACACGCCGGCAGGAACGATTTGCCAGAAAGCAAGCCGTACACTTAACGATACAGGTCAGTCCATGAGGCGTTTGAGCTTACTCAGGCAAAGCACAAGAATTATCTGCCAGGTTACGCATGATGATCCCCGGTGGCGCACAGTATCAATCATGGACATAAGTGCATTTTCTCCTGGCATTGCTCGCCATTACCAGTACAGGATCATGACCAAGAATGAATGATGTAAGGGCACAGTGACGCCGGGGCCGAGCATGATTGAAGGATAGTCAGGGCATTGGCGGTGAGCTGTAAAGTCACACTGTGATCTGAGTTGTGAATATGGCCACATGAGGTTAAGTCATGCGCTCATAAATGGGCACAAGGGACGGGCGCAGCTCAGGTAAACACCGATAAGGGGTATACACATGGCGGCAGCTGTCAGGAGCATACCAGTGAGGAGACATAAAGGCAGGGGAATAACAGGTATCTGCCGCTTCAGGGACAGAATGGACGGGCGCGGCTCAGGTAAGCACTGATAAGGTGTATACACATGGCGGCAGCTGTCAGGAGCATGCCAGTGAGGAGACATAAAGGCAGGGTAATAACAGGTATCTGCCGCTTCAGGGACAGAGGTGACGGGCGCAGCTCAGGTAAACACCGATAAGGTGTATACACATGGCGGCAGCTGTCAGGAGCATACCTGTGAGGAGACATAAAGGCAGGGGAATAACAGGTATCTGCCGCTTTGGGGACAGAGTGGACGGGCGCAGCTCAGGTAAACACCGATAAGGTGTATACAAAGGACGGGCGTAGCTCAGGAGCATACCAGTGAGGAGACATAAAGGCAGGGTAATAACATGTATCTGCCGCTTCAGGGACAGAAGGGGCGGGCGCATTTTAGGTAAGCACTGATAAGGTGTATACACAGGACGGGCGCTGTTCGGGAGCATATCAGTGAGGAGACATAAAGGCAGGGTAATAACATGTATCTGCCGCTTCAGGGACAGAGGTGACGGGCGCAGATCAGGTAAGCACTGATAAGGTGTATACAAAGGGCGAGCGCTGTTCGGGTACCTGCTGTTGAAGGTACCAGCTGGACGGGATGAGCTCAGATGTTGACGCTGGCGTGTGATGGATGAGGTCGAGGCGCCGTCATGATGGCGACAGCTGAGAATGACAGAGGCGCGGGGACAATCGGTACGAGGACTTCACTGCGGCAGGAAGTGATACTCTCCTGGCCTTGATAAGGCTCATGTGGAGAGCAGGACTGGCTTACATACAAACAGAAAAGCCTGGGCGAAAATCGGCCCAGGCCTGCTACTGCAAAATGAAAACTGGATTTGCCTGTATAGGTGATGCATGACAGATGTCTGGCATTGACTTACTCAGGCTTAACGCAAAACTGATGGGGCATAACGCCGTGATAATGTCAGCAGGCAGGGAGCATAACAGTCAGGGTCATGTTAATACTGAACATCATGGTGATGCCGTGCATGGGGTTACCCCGGGGAATATGACTGTTCATTCCTTGCTGCTGTGGCTGTAAATCTGTGTGTCCTGAGCTGTCCCTGGAGCAGTGTTGTGTCCAGAATGATGTATGGAAGTTGTCATTGCGCATGAATGCATGCCGACCAGCTTAAGCTCAGTTTATTGTAAGCCGTGGCATGCTGCTGCCTATGGCGCGCCAGACGATAGCGTGCCAGACATGCTGCAGTATTTTGTGCCATGCCCTGGAAGGATTAGCCTTGTATGGGCATGCCTGGGCATGGCATTACATGGTCTGCCGGGATGGCCGGTGCCGGGATGGCCGGTGCTGGCCGGCAGACTTTCCGGGTAGTGCCGGACCTGCCTGGTTAGAGCAGGACTATGGCTGAGCTGCCTTCGGCAACGGTAAGCTGGTTGTTTTCAACTTTGACGCGGTCGGAGCTTAGCAGAATGGTGGAGCTTTCGTTGACCGGGAAGTGCACAGGCCAGGCACCGAAGTTGGCCACTACCATAATGGTTCTGTCGCTGGTACGGCGCAGATAGGCAAGAGTGTGACCGTTAGGATCGTCCATAGGTACGAACTCACCATAGGTAAAGATCTCTTTGTACTGAGGATCACGACGCAGCTTAATCAGCTTGCGGTAGTAGTTGAGAACAGAATCAGGGTCCTTGGCCTCAGTTGCAACATTGACAGTATCCTTGTCCTGGTTGACCTTCATCCATGGTTTTACAGTGGAGAAACCTGCGTATTCACTGTCATCCCAGCTCATTGGTACACGGCCATGATCACGTGCCTGATCATTGAGCACCTGCATGGTCACTGTCTCGGACAGACCATGGGCCTTGCACATGGCATACTGATCCTTGCTCTGACAGTCATCAAGTTCATCAATATTGTCAAAGCGGGTATTGAGCATGCCCAGCTCCTGACCCTGGAAGATAAAAGGAATACCCTTGAGAGTAAGGTTAACTGTACCCAGTGCCTTGGCTCCCTTTGCGTTGTGCCACATAGGAGGCAGCCAGGTGGACACGCCGCGTGGCTCATCGTGGTTTTCAATTACCGGGGCCAGAAAGCCGCAGTCTCCTGCAGTTTCCTGAGCGGCAAATACCACCTCACGGTAACGGGCAACACTGAGCTTTTCAAAACCGTAGAAGCAGTAGTGGCCGGTCAGGGCCTCACGGGCGGAGAAGTCGAAGATAGAGCTGAAGACACCGTTGTCACCGATGAAGTCGGCTACGTTTTCCTTTGAGATGCCAAAGACTTCGCCTACAGCAAATTTGTCATGCTTGCGGAAAGTCTGCTCATTCATCTCATGCAGGAAGTTGATAGCCACATCGACATTGTCACTGTTCATCTTACCGCAGGAGCACATACCGTCACCCACATCATCAGGCTCATACTGAGGGTAGGAAGGATCCTTGCCTATACACATGATGGCATCGACACGGAAACCGGCAATACCCATGTCTACCAGCCACCAGTTCATCATCTCGTAGATTTTCTGGCGCAGCTCAGGATTGAACCAGTCAAGGTCAGGCTGCTTTTTGTGGAAGAAGTGGCAGTAGTACAGATTGTCATGGCCAGGCAGCTTATCCCACACTGAGCCGCCAAAGTTGGCGCGCAGGTTGTTAGGTACCTTGCCATCCTTACCCTCACGGATAATGAAGTAGGAAGCTTCCTTGCATGATGGATCAGCACAGGCCTTTTTGAACCACTCATGCTCATCAGAGCAGTGGTTGACCACCAGATCCATAATGATGCCTATGCCGTATTTGTCGGCCTCAGCCTTAAGGCGTTTGAAGTCCTCCATGGAGCCAAATACAGGGTCAATGTCCTGATAATCAGATATGTCATAGCCCATATCGGCAAAAGGGGACTTGTAAATAGGCGAAATCCACAGCAACTCAATGCCAAGCTCAGCAAGATAAGGGATCTTTTCAATAATACCTGGCAGATCGCCTACACCGTCGCCATTGCTGTCCTTAAAGCTGCGTGGATAAATCTGATAGGCTGTCTTTCCGTGCCACCATTTCTGCTGCATAGTAATTATTCTCCAGAGCTGTACACACCTGATGTTCGTATCTGTATCCCGATACGGCCTGCACCTGTTATTACTGACTACCCGCCCACTGGCTGTAAAACTGACCATTGTTCCCTGTCTGAAAAGACAGGACTGCTGCAGCCCATATGGACGCTGACCATATGGCTGTCCATAGCTGTACTGCACTGACAGCTGTATGAGCAACGCAAAGCAGACCTGTGCTGGGCAATTACCCATGGCGGGGCCGGCTGTCAGGCAGTTACCAGAGCCAGTGCCGGAGCCAGAGCCGAATAAGCGTATCAGGGCCGTGGTTATATTGCAGGTAAGACGGACACATTGAAGATGCGATATAAGGGCCCGTCCATGAGTAGATTATAGGGGCGGGCCTGGTGCAGCTGTTATGGCTTTTTGGCCAGAATATACACAATATTAACCATTTATTTGTCTGTGCCGGGGAATTGAGTGATCTGCGTCACATGAGGAGAATTGCAGCTGATCCAGATCATCTTGGACAATTTTCAGGTCAAATAGTCGATTTTTTGAGTAAAAACTGCATTGAAGTGACATATAAGCGTGGCAAAGCAACACTGATATGTCATTAAGATGCTCTACCATATTAACTTTGCTCCTGGTCAATGGAGCACTGGCAGTAGTAGGCAGGCGGCAAGTGATAAGTGGCAGGCGTAAGGCGGTATGTGGAAGGCGGAATGTGGCAGGGGCAAGGTGGCAGGCGTCAGGCGGAAAGTGGTAAGGGGCAGGATGCAGGATTAAATAATCACTGGCAGGTGCAGTTGAGCACGATGGTTGCGGCAGCGGTGGCGGTGGCGGTGGCGGGGCAACTTGTGGAGCTGGTAATAGGTGGGCTGTGAGATTAATGGCTCAGTAAGAGCAAAGCCCGGATCTCTCAGGATGAAAGTCTCCGGGCTTTGTAAAGTGTTCTGGTAATGGTGTGTCAGAGCAGCATTGGATCTACAGACCAAAAGGATCGTTGCGGCGGCGCTCCAGCTCTTCGATTTTGGCTCTGATTTCTGATGGAGTGGTTGGCCTTGATGGTTTGTTTTTAATGGCTTCGGCGGCGGCTGATGCTGCCCTTGAGGTTTTGCTGCTCTTAACTGTTTTAGTTGCTGTCTTTGAAGATGAACGGGTGGTGCGGGCGCTGCCAGAGGAGCGGCTGGCTCTTACAGTGCGACCCCTTACAGTGCTCTTGTCTGAACCGCGTTCACGGGAGAGCAGATTGCCATTGTCATCAAACCAGAACTCTTCTTCCTCACTGCGATGTGCGGTGTTGTTCTTATAGGCCGATGAAATACGGCTCTGTCCAGACATTACACGGGTGCGCGGGCGCTCGAAGTTGCCTGAGTCAAAGCATTCCTGCAGGGCAAAGGTAGTCCTGCGGGCAATGGAGTTTTCACGGCGCTCAGGGTAAGTTTCCTCTTCCTCATCATCGCTGTCGTCTTCATCGTCCCAGTCATCGGAAGAGGCATTGTCCTTAAGTCGGCTCTGATCAGTGACTGCCTGATTGCGGGTATCGTCCTCGTCATCTTCATACAGGTCATCTTCGTTGTCTTGAGCATCAAGATGATTGATGGAGTGATTGCGCAGCGCTGCCTTGAGATTCTCCTTGTCCTGAAGTGAGTTGTAGACATCGTGAGTGCTTACGGCCTCGTCTGAGCTGCCGCTGGCTGCAGCCTGACCTGCTGACGCAGCAGCGTCTGCAGCACCATCAGCTCCTGATGCTGCTGCGCTGTGCTTCTGGTCGCTGGCTGGGCCTTTGCGGGCAGACGATGAAGATTTGCCGGTCTTATGACCTGAAGAGAGGTTTTCAGACTCGCTGTCATCAAAGAAAGTGCTCCCTGCACCAGCAGTTCCTGTCCTTGCTGAATCAGCTGCGCTGGCTGCGCCAGCTGTTCCGGCAGCGGCAGTGGCTACAGCATCTGCAGCGCCGCCTGCACAGGATGGTTCAGACGAAGCCTGGGATCTGTGTGATGCGGCGGCAGATGCGGCTACATCAGCAGAGGCAGGTCCTGATCCGGTGCGGATATCGATAGTTCCGTGGTCGCTGCGGCGGCCACTGTTCATGCGCACAGACTTGCTGCTGCGGGTGACATTGAGGTCCGAACCCTGATCTCCTGAGGTGTGGTTAATGTCAGTGGAGCTCAGTGATGGAGAAAGATCCTGAGCGCTTACCTCCTCGTCCTTGCTGCGGGCCATGGTCTCTTCAATATGACGCTTGCGGTAGCGCAGGGGGGTTACTCCAAATTTGTTTTTGAAGCTCTTGAAGAAGTAGCCGGCATTTTCAAAGCCGTTATCAAAGGCAATATCGGATATGGCCCTTGAGGTAAGCTCAATTTCCTTGGCCGCACGACGCAGGCGCAAATCACCAAGGTACTCTGTAAAAGACATGCCAGTGACTCTGCGGAAATAGCGGCAGAAATACTGATCGGTAACACCCATGCGCACGGAGGCGTCCTTGATGGTCATAGGGCCGGCAAAATGGGTATCAATATAGTTGAGCAGATCCTTGAGCTTGTCCTGCTTGGTCTGCACTGTGTTCTGAGCACTTTCTTTTCGGGAAAGCAGGCCATATTCATGGTACAGAGCAATAATTTCCAGCAGCTTGGCCTTTATGAGCAGACGGTGAGAGGCGTTCTGCGTAGCTCCATGACGTGCGCAGTAGCGGTACAGTCTGTCAATGCGACGGAATACCGGATGCTCAGGAGTGATTACTGGAGGAATAGGGATATTGGATGACAGCATGGCATCAAAGATTTCTGACTGTACTTCATCGTAATGAGTCATGACCAGCATGCGCGGATCAAAGACAATGGCGCTTTCCTCACACTCTGGAGGCAGCTCGAAGGTGTGCATGACATTACCTGGCAGCAACAGGAAAGCTTCGTTTTCCACCACCAGATCATTCATGTCTACGGAAATCTTGAAAGTGCCACGGGAAAAGCGCACCAGCTCCATTTCCTTGTGCCAGTGCAGAGGCACACGTGAGGAGAACTTCTGGGGCTCCCATATGTAGGCTGCAAAAGGGAAAACAGAGGTGCCATGGCGCACATGCTCATTGAGCTCGCGGCTGGGAGCGTTCTGAGCCTTGCCCTTTCCTATGGCCTGAGTGGCCGGGCGCTGCTGAGCAGATCCGCTGCGTCCAGCGGCGGCACCTGTACCAGCCCCGGTCCCGGTACCTGCACCAGCCTTGCCGGCTGCGGCATCGCCTGAGATATTGGCCGAGCCCATGCTGTTGGCAATCCTGATATCGTCATAGGCATCGCGTCCGGCATTAACAAAAGGAGGGGCCGGACTGTCGTCTGTATCAGCATGTGAGCTGTCCGGGCGGCTTTCTTCGTACTGCTCGGGATCCATATACTCTTCTTCGTAGTATTCCTGCTGGCCGGAAACATTGCCCATGCCTGCATCTGTGGCTTTTTCAGCGCCTTTGCTGACTGCTTTGCCCATATCTGCACTCTTAATCTGTTGTACTGACCTTGCCTGTCAGCCATAAACGACAGTTTTATTGTCCACCACACATCTTTATTCCATAAAGGCTGTCGAGGCCCTCAGAGGAAATAATCTGACAGGATAGCCGATTATGGCACAAACTATACTGTATTAACCATAAAATGACTGATACAAGTACAAAATTGTGAGGTGAGACAAATACTGCAGCTAGCAGAAATTCCGGCAAAAGCCATAGATATCAGTAAACATACCATATGCATACTATTTAAAATGTCCACATTTGACCAGTCATAAAACTGCTAAAAATGCATAATATTAACTTCCAAAGTCACGCCTGAAGCAAGAATTGAACATCCCATGCCTGCAGACTTGACCTGACCAGCCGCACAGGCCGGCCTTGCCAGCAACGGAACTTAAGGCCATACCCATGCAGTTCACCAGTCACGAGTCAGCAATCCGTCCACAACAGTTCAGCGTGCACGGATCATGGTTACCGGGCATAGCCGTGTATCCATGGTTCATGGACCAGAGACAGTACCACCAGCAGAACAGCTCCTGACATCAATTACGCCAGACGCAGTAACACCACGAGATCAGGGACTGCTCATTAGCTCGTTGCCCGTACAGGGCCATGCACCGGCAAGCAGATATTGTCAGGTCATGAGAGCAGGTCGCTTTTAAGGTCACTGGCAAGTCTTGACCACGAGCCGTTCACAGGTTTGCTGGCAGATCGTAACTGTGCTACGGCATGAGCAGCAGGATGAGCCGGGAGTATGCTCCGGGCATGAGCAGCAGGAATAGCTGGGAGTGTGCTCCGGTGTGAGCGGCAGGAAGAGCCGAGAGCGTGCTCCGGTGTAAGTAGCAGGAGGGGTCGGGAGTGTGCTCCGGCATGAGCAGAAGGAAGAGCCGGGAGTGTGCTCTGGGGCAAAAAACCGTATTTATCAGCTAACATTAAATTCCAATACTGTGATCCAACAAATTGATCCATATAGTTGGGCGGTCTATATTGGGAAGACATGTACAGCTGTTCGGAGGTTATATGCTGGTAAGTTTTACGATCGATAACTGGATGTCATTTCGTGATCCTGTCACCCTGTCTCTGGTAGCCGGTGACGAGACTCAGCACCGCAACCACATTCCTGAAATCAGGGATTTTGAGACAGCTGTTGTACCGGTATGTGCCCTGCTTGGCGCCAATGGCTCAGGCAAGACCAATTTCTTCAAGGCACTTAACTTTGTTAAGACCATGGTGGTAGAGGGTACAGCTCAACATGAGGGGGTAGACGTCTGTCCTTTCCTTCTGGACAATGGTTCAGCCGAGGAAGAGTCAACTTTCCATATCGCTTTGCTGATAGATCAGTCATTTTACGAGTACAGCTTCAGCGCCTCCTGTGAAGCCGGAATTATTGAAGAAAAGCTGGTACTGGAAAATGCCACCGGTCTGCACACTCTTTTTGTCCGTCGTGGCAATCAGATCAAGCTCGACTCTGCCCTGCAGGGCAGTGATGATCTGATGACTGTATTCAGGAATACCCGCAGTAATCAGCTTTATCTCAACGCTCTGCGCGAAACTGACTTTGAATTGTTCAAACCTGTCTACAGCTGGTTTGACAGCCGTCTGGTCATGTTGCGTCCTGACTCCCGCTTTGATCCTTTTATTGCCTTCAATTGCGAAGGTCAGCACCTGTTATCCCGTATGAGTCAGCTGCTGAGCATGCTTGATACCGGTATTACCAGCCTCGGAGGCAAGCCAGTACCGCTGGAGCAGGTTGATTTTACCGACTGTCTTAAGGGGCGCCTGTACAAGGCTGTGCATGAAAACTGGTCTGCCATTGTAGACACTGGCACCAACGGTCAGATTTACTTTGTCTACAATTATGGCGGCTCACTCTTTGCCATCAGACTGGAGAGCACTCACAAAAAGCCGGATGGCACCGAGGTTGTCTTTAACCTCAATCAGGAATCAGGCGGTGTGCAGCGTCTTATCAATCTGCTGCCTGCCTTTATTGAGCTTATGGACGCCGACTGCAACAAGGTCTATGTCATTGACCGCTTCTTTGACAGCATGCATACCCTGCTAAAACGCCGCCTTATCAATCTCTTCTTCTTCAACTGCGGCCCTGACAGCCGCCGCCAGCTGCTCTTTACCACTCACGATGTGGAGCTGCTTGATAAGGAACTCTTCCGTACCGACGAAATCTGGCTTGCCGAGCGTGATGAGGAGGGGGCCTCCCATCTTGATACTGTCTTTGAGTACAGGGGCAAGAAGATTGACAAGGATCTGCGCACCAGCTACCTGCAAGGCAAGATGGGCGCCGTCCCTGACCTGCCTGGCAAGGGCGTTATCTGCAAGGCCCTCAAAGAGGACTGATGCATCAGCTCCTGACACCATGAGCTGAGCAACCACTGACAGGGCCTGAGCGGCTATACTGATGCCCGCCTGATGCCCCTGGAGACCGGCATACGCCGGACTGCAGACCATACCATGTGTCAGCCAATGTGAGCCTGCCCTGCTGAGGCATGAACTGCACATCAAAAGGATGCCCTTATGGCATCCTTTTGTGTTAGTGGGGCCATGGAATGTCTTATTTGAATGGGCTGGCACGTAGGACAGCAGCTGATATGGTGTATCCGGGCAGGCAGGACAGAGGTGAATGGTGCAGGGCCAGACAGGTGGGACAGCAGCGGATATGGTGTAGCCGGGCAGGCAGGACAGAGGCGAATGGTGCAGGGCCAGACAGGTGGGGCAGCGGCGAATATGGTGTAGCCGGGCAGGCAGGGCTGCGGCCAATACGCCGTGGCCAGTTGCGGCTTCGGGCGGCTGTGGCCTTACAAAGCGCAGGGCAGCCGGGACTGTGTCTGATATCTGTCTTATAGCATGGCATAAATATGGGAGTCGTGTGATGTGACTATGAGTTGCAGCATATGCCTATAGGATCGGCGCTCAATTGAGGTTAGAATAGAAGTTTAGCCGTGTCCGGGATCCGGACACGTCATATGAGGATTAATCACCGCACGGTTTTGGGATCTGGAAAGGAGCCGGGAATTGTTAATTAGCTTTACTGTTGAGAACTGGATGTCATTTCGTGACAAAACCACCTTTTCCATGGTGGCCGGTGAAGATGAACAGCATCTGGACAGAGTTCCTGAGCCCCTTGGTTTTGAGTCCAGGGTTCTTCCTTTTGCAGCCATTTTCGGCAGCAACAGTTCCGGTAAAAGTGCTTTCTGCCATGCCCTTGGTTTTCTGAAGAATCTGGTAGTGCATGGTACCCGTGCCGGTGAAGCTACTGGTGTGATGCCCTATCTTGCTGATAACGAGTACACTCAGCGTCCTTCCTCATTTTGTATTGAGGTGCTCATAAAGGACGTACTTTACGAGTTCAGCGTCAAGCTCAATGCCCGCGAAATTCTCGAGGAAAAGCTGGTCCGTACCGTAGATGACCGTCAGAGCGTTCTTTATTTCCGCTATGACGGTGAAATGCATTTCTCAGATCAGCTCTCCGAGCTTGATTTCCTCAACTTTGCTTTCCGTGGCACCAGATCCAATCAGCTGTTCATCACCAATACCGTCATGCAGAGCATTTCCGTGTTGCGTCCTCTGTACGACTGGTTCAATGACAGCCTGATCCTGCTCACCCCTGACTGTCCTTTCGAGCCTTTCTACTCTCTTTACGATGAGGCTGATACTTTCCTGGCAGCCATGAACCAGGCCCTGTCAGTAATGGGCACCGGCATTGTCCGTCTTGAGCTCCGTGATGCTGTATGGGAGAACCTGCAGCTGCCGGGCAATCTCAAGGATCAGATTGAAAGAGATGCCTCTGAGGGCCGCTACGTGCATTTTGCTCTGGCATCCAGCCATGAGCGCTACATTGCCACCCGTTCTGAGGGGGTTATGCAGTTAAGACGTATGGTTACCGTACATGCTGGCCGTGGCCGCAGCGAGTTTACCCTTGAGCTCAGTCAGGAATCTTCAGGTGTCCGTCAGCTCCTCAATCTGCTGCCTGCTTTCATTGATCTGTGCATCCAGGGAACCGACCGTCTGTACGTGGTTGACGGTTTTGAGCACAGCCTCCATCCGCTGCTGGTGCGCTCCATGATTAAGGGCTACCTTGCTTACTGCACAGAGCTCAGCCGCATGCAGCTGGTTATGACAACCCATGATGTCGAGCTGCTGGATTTTGAGGTGGTTCGCCCTGATGAGATCTGGTTTACTGACCGTTCCAGCGGCGGCGCCACTTTCCTCACCCCTCTTATTGAGTGCCCTGAGTCCCGCAATGTCGAAGATCTGCGCGAGGACTACCTCAAAGGTATCCTGGGCAGCATTCCAAACTTCAAGTACCGTGGCCGCTAACCGTTAGCCCCACTGGTCATTAGCCATTGGCCATGGGCCAATGGCAGAAGCCCATGAAAAGTGGCAGGTGTCCATGACCAATGGCAGATGCCCATGAAAAGTAGCAGGTGTCCATGACCAGTGGCAGAAGCCCATGAAAAGTGGCAGGTGTCCACGACCAGTGGCAGATGTCCAGGTACCGGACCTGCAGGCCTGTCGTTCTGAATGCCGGGCAAGAAAAACAAAGGCTCAGATGTTTACGCATCTGAGCCTTTGTTTTTGGGCGAACCATGATGCCTGCCTGGTCATGTACCTGGTGCCATGGGCTATGCCCGGCTTTGACCCTGGGGCATGCCATGGCGTGGCAGTGCTGCTTTGAGCCCTGGATTTAGCCGAGCAGGGAAAGACCCAGCTGTGGGCGGGTATTGGCCTGCATCAGCATGGATGAGGCAGCCTGCTGAATAATGCTCTGCTGGCTGAGGCTGGCTGTTTCCTCGGCAAAGTCAGCGTCCCTTATGCGGCTGCGGGCATCAGCCTGATTGGCTGCAACATTTGCCTGGTTGCGAATAGATGACTCCAGTCGGTTCATCAGAGCACCCAAGGAGGCGCGTTCGGCCTCAACACCATTAATCATGGTGGTCAGGTGCTCAATGGCTGACTGAGCAGCATCAGGGCCGGTATGCAGCTCAGCAATAACATTGCCGTGGTTGTCAAATTTAAGGAAAGTGTTGGTTTCAGCATCACCAAGACCGGTATTCCAGGCAAGAGCCTTGAAAGTACCATTGGTGACGCGCACAGTGATGGTGTCGCCCTTATTGGCACCTACCTGAAGATCGAGCTGTCCGTAGTATTGGCCATCATTACCGGTCTGGTTGGCCTTTGGTGGACCGTAAAGAGAATCGCCGTCGGAACCATCGAGAATGGTCTTGCCGCCGTAGCGGGTTTGTTTACCAATACGGTTGATCTCAGTAAACAGGGCGGTCATCTCTTTGTTGATAGCCTGGATGTCTTCCTGAGTGTTGGTGCCATTAGCGGCCTGCACCGCAAGAGTGCGTGCTTTTTGCAGCATAGCTACACTTTCTTCAAGAGCACCTTCAGCTGTCTGCAGCAGAGCAATGCCGTCAGATGAGTTTCTGTTGCCCTGATTAAGGCCATTGACCTGAGTAGTCAGCCTTGAGCTTATCTGAAGTCCAGCTGCATCGTCTTTGGCTGAGTTGATTCTCATGCCCGAAGCCAGTCTCTGATAGCTGGTAGTCAGCTGACTCTGAATATTATTCAGAGATCTCTGCCCATGAAGGGCACTGACATTGGTATTTACGTATACCGCCATATAAACCTCGGCAAATTGCATAGGCCCGCAGTATCAGCTTGTGCTGTCTCTGGCGGGCAGCCTGGTCTTTTTTGCCAGGGCCACAGTATTTATCGTCAAAAGGTAATCCGACTTTACAGTAAAGCTCGATTTATCGGCAATATTTGCAGTTTGCGTCATGAATGCACATTATCAATGCAGTCAAAAAATCGGCTTGCTTATTGCATGAGATGGTTTGGGTTTCCCGGACGGCAATTTATGAACACATTGCCAGTCAGGAAAATACCACTGGACGCATAGCAGTGTCCCGGTCAGACATCAGACTGCATTTGAGTTTTGAGGATAAGGATGCAGTCCTTAGCACAGCAGTGCAGCAAATCATCAGCACTGCAATGCTTCGATAAGGAAGTGCCCACCTGAGCTTTCAGGAGGCCGGTGTCCGGCTTGACTGCGCGTCACAGAGCGCACATTGCCAGCCCCTGGGCCTAAGACAATGTCAGGCGCCGCAAAAGCACCATAGAGCGTGCATATCGAAGTATTTTAATCGTGTTCTGGCAGTCTCATGAGTTGAGCTTACTGCGGTCTAAAGAGAGAGAGTATTAGTCATGGCCTTATTTGTTAACACTAACGTAAAGTCAATTCACGTTCAGAGAAAGCTCGATAATAACACCAACACACTGGATACCAGCTACCACAGACTGGCCTCCGGCCACCGCATCAATACCGCTCAGGATGATGCTGCAGGTCTGCAGATTAGCGAGCGTCTGACAACTCAGATTAAGGGCCTTGATCGTGGCAACCGCAACTCTGACGAGGGCCTTGGCTTCTTACAGACTGTTGACGGCGCTGTAGACGAGATCGTAAACAGCCTCCAGCGTGCCCGTACTCTGCTCGTACAGACTGCCAACGGCACCAACTCCCATGCCGATATCGAAGCACTGGGCAAGGAGCTCTCCAGCATCTTCCTGCACTGCTCAGCCATTGCAACCGACACCACCTATGCCGGTGAAAAGATCCTGATGGGCTACAGGGTAAACAAGGGTGAGTCTATTTACGAGCCTGCAACCCCTAATGCCAAGAACTTCGATGCCGGTGCTCTGCGTCTGCAGGTAGGTGCCAATGCCAATACCTTTATCGATGCCCGTATCGAAAACTTCTTCCTTCCAGAAATTATTCGCACCTTTAAGCCAAATGGTGGAAAGGACTCAATTGAGGATCTGGCTGGAGGCGTATTCGATATTACAAAGGGTGCAGACGGTACAGCCGATGCCATGACCCTGGACATCAAGACTCATGATGATGCCCGTAAGGCTCTGGCTGTAATGGACTACATCATTGGTGAGGTTGATTCCCGTCGCGGTGATGTTGGTTCCTACATGAACCGTCTTGAGTCCACCATGCGCAATCATGCTAACGGCTTTGAGAACCACAGCGATGTCCGTTCCCGTCTGCGTGATACCGATTTTGCATCTGAAACTGCCCTTCTTACCCAGAAGAGCATGATTCAGCAGTCTTCACAGACTATTCTTACTCAGGCCAACCAGAACCCAAGTCTGGCTATGGCTCTGCTCAAATAATTTTTGATAACTGACTGAGTTTAAGGCTTACATGGCCTGGCCCATGTAGGCTCATTGCAGGCACCGCTCTGTTGTGTCTGTAAGGCCCTGATCAGTATCGTTACCGCACCTTTGCTGCTCCGCCTGCACCTTTTGACCACTGTTGAGAGGACTGGCGGAGCATGTGCGGTATTGATGACAGCCTGAGTCGCATATGGCTCAGTCTGTAACCCTGCACGGGCAGTGCGGCCAGGAGTGCGTCGGGCGCGTGTGCCTGTGCATTTCTCTTTCATTTCAACAAGCTATTAATATCTGTCACCTGTCCTTTAAGACAGCAGACTGAGAGAGTATTGATCATGGCTTTATTCGTTAATACCAATGTCAGCTCTATTAATACCCAGAATAAGCTGAACATTAATACTGTGGCATTAAATACCAGTTATCAGAGGCTCTCTTCTGGACTGCGTATTAATACTGCCGAGGATGACGCCGCCGGTCTCCAGATCAGCGAGCAGCTCACCACCCAGATCAAGGGTCTTGATCAGGGTAACCGCAACTCCGATGATGGCATCGGCTTCCTGCAGACCGTAGACGGCGCTGTAGACGAGATCGTTACCAGCCTCCAGACTGCCCGTACCAAGCTGGTTCAGGCCGCCAACGGCACCAACTCCAAGAACGATCTGGCCGCTCTCAAGACCGAGCTGGATAGCCTGTTCCTCCACGCCTCTGCAATTGCCACTGACACCACCTACGGCGGCGAAAAGATCCTCATGGGTTATCAGAAGGCACAGGGTGAGTCTATTTACGAGGCTCCAAGCGCAAACGCTGGTAACTATGATCCTGGCAAGCTGCGACTTCAGGTAGGTGCCAACTCTGGTACCTTTATTGATGCACGTATTGAGCACTTCTTCCTCCCAGAGATTATAAATACACTAAAGCCTAATGGTGGCAGAGATACAGTTGAAACCCTTTCAAAGGGTGCTTTTACTGTTCAAAAAGATGCTAATGGTAAAGCCAATGGTATGACTTTCAAGATGGACAGCCAGGAAGATGCCCGTAATGCTCTGGCTGTAATGGACTACATCATTGGTGAAATTGATTCACGTCGTGGTGATGTTGGTTCCTACATGAACCGTCTTGAGTCCACCATGCGTAATCACTCCAACGTTTCCAGCAATCATTCTGATGTCCGCTCACGCATGCGTGACACCGACTTTGCCGCTGAAACTGCCAACCTGACCCAGACCAACATTCTGCAGCAGTCTGCTCAGACCATTCTGTCTCAGGCTAATCAGCGTCCATCTCTGGCAATCTCACTGCTCAACTAACTGGCAGGCTGAATCAAAGCTTTTTACAGGCGGGCTATGTCCCGCCTTTTGTGTTTCTGCAGCGCACAGATCAGTGTTAAGAACGGTTCCTCGAGTAAACTGTCATGCACTGTCGATTACGTTTCGTTCAGTTCAGTTCAGTTCCGTTCCATTCAGTTCCTGATACCGCATGGACTATTTACACTCTGAATATTGCTCTGTATTTTGCTTTGTAAAGTGGAAAATTTACTGCAATAACAGCTTTTGTAGGGCGACTTTGTCGGGGTTGTGGTAGCGGGGTATTGCAAGGCGGGCCTGTGGCACGTAAAATGCGTGTGATATGGATTATTCCTAGGCCGTATGCGGTCTGGCTATATAGTAATGATAATGAGAGATTATGGGCTGATGCTCTGCCGGTAACTTAACCTGCGTGCCAGCGCATGCATGGTAGCACCTGGTTAAGAGCCTCTCAGTCTGCTGTTCGTTGGTTGTGTGGTTCTGGCAAGTCATGCTCAGGCGGGACTGCCACAGAATTTTTCAGGAGATGTCAGTGGGTCATATTTCTGCATCACAGTTCAATCTTGCTGTATGCAGGCTCATGGGTTTTGAAGGCCTGAGCCCTGCAGAGTCAGGCAAGGAGATTACATGCCGCATCGTGCTGGATCGCATGGAGAAATTTTCTGATTTTCGCTATATCAGTGCCCGTATGCTTACGGCTGCTCTGGAAGGCGAAGATCTTGATGCCCTTGATTATGACTACCCACCGTCACCAAATCAGGCTCTGATTGACATCATAGACTCCCCACTGGACAGCCTCGACAAGATCAGCATTGATTCTGAGGTCAGGGCTCTTTGTGAACTGATTGGCGTGGAAGTATCACGTCAGCAGACCCGCTTTATGTTCCCTGTCATGTCCAAATGGCTGGATACCTTCTTCCAGCAGGAGCGTGAAAAGGAGCAAAAGGAAGCAGAAGAGCGCCGCAAGCTGCGTCATGCGGCCAAGGAAGCCCGTCGCGCAGCCCGTAATGCCGAGCCTGATTCTCCTCTGGCGAAGGCCGCCGCTGAGGCTGAAGCTGCAGCTGCTGCAGCTGAAGAGGCAGCAGCCGCCAAATCTTCAGGTACTGAGGGCTCTGAGGGGGCAGGTGCTGCACGCAGCCGCATGTATGAGTCACTGGACAAGCTCAAAAAAGAACTGGGTGAAAAGCACCGCTACAAGGGCCGTACCCTCAACCTGCGTATGCTCAAGGGCTGGGACAGCAACTGGTCTTCAATCTTCATGACCATCAACACTCTGCGCAATCAGCTTAGTGTTGAAGATGACGGTCTTACCGACATGCTGCGCGATGTCTTCGTCTATGAGTGGTTTGACAAGCTTCCTGATGACCAGCGCGCCCGCTTTGCTCCTGTCGAAAACCTCGATGACCTTTACAACAGCCTGATACTGACTGATGTGGTGCTTTTCCCTGATGGCAAGAGCGTAGTCTGGTACAAAATGGAGAATACCATGCTGGGCTCTCTGTATGAGGGTTTTGGCGTTGATGTGGATCCTCCATATCAGGACGGCTATGCCATCGGCATCAAGCATATCTTTGTAGGCTCACTCAAGGACCATCCTTCGGTCAAGCATTACCGCAGTATGCTCGACAGTGATGCTCTCAAGGAAATAGCCTCATCTGCTCACTACACACCTGGCGACAATATCTCACCTTTCAGCCTTGAGGAAACCTCAAGACAGATGACCTTTATTAACAACGGTTATCTCATTTTTGACCTTGATCTGCTCAATGATTCAGGTCAGAGCATCGAGGTTCTGGTACGTGAGGGTGAGCTCCTTGGCAGTGACAATATTGCCACCCGTCTGCGTTCGCTTAAAGAAAAGGATCTGAGCGACTTTGACAGCCTGAGTACTGACATTATCAACTCCATTGCCGAGCCGCTGGTGGAGATGAAAAACGAGCAGGAAAAACGCCGTCGCAACCGTGATCCTGAGTATGCTGACTACACCTTCAAGGACAGCATGCTGCCATCTGATATCACCGTCCCTCGTCTGCTGCGCAACTATAAGCTCAACATTGAGCGCATCATCATTGATGATGAAAACAGCCTGCGCTTCATGATTCCAACTAATCTCTTTGCTTTCTCTGACAAGGCTGATGATCAGTTTGTTGAGGTAACTGATACCCTTGGTCTGGTTCACGCTGATGCCATTGTGGTCACCCTTTCCGTAAATGGTGATGGTCTTGATATTACCAGCATCGACCTTGCTGACTGCGTACAGATCCCTTACGGTTCCCATAAGAGTGCTGAGATCAAGGCCTATGCCTCTGATATTGCTGACAGCCTGATGGCTGATATCAATAACGCCCTGCCTGAGGGCTGGAAAGAAAGCTGGCAGGAGGCTAATGCCAAAGCAGCTGAGTCACGTCAGACCCAGGCAAAGGAAAAGAACGGCCTGCAGCGCCGCTCCAATGGCACAGCTCAGCGCAACAAGAGCAAGAATAAGCGCAAGCGCTAAGCCAACCAGCCCGCTTTACAATCACGGACACCAGGTCAGGCCCTGCCATTTATGGCTTGCCTGACCTGACTGAGTTCGCACAAAAAGACCATATCTGCAGTAAAAATGCTGTGGATATGGTCTTTTTGTTTTTGCTCAGTGGATGACTGGCCGCAACAGGGGTTGTGGACCGGCCCATCCTTGACGCCGGGGCTGGTAACAGCCAGCTCGGCGGGGCCAGACCAGACCAGGCCATGGCATGGTGACTGATGGCGCGGCTTCAGCCAGATCGGCGGGCCAGACCATGGCATGGTGGCATGGCCAGGCTGAGCCATGGACTGGGGGCGTGGCCTTGCGGCGGCATTGCATTGCATTGCATTTAGTCTGGCAGTGCTGATTGGGGTGAGTAAGCCTGGTGAGATTGGTGTAAGATAGAGCTAACACAATTAAGCTATATGCAATTAGAGTTAGCTATAGTTGATTGAGACAGTTAGGTAGTGCTAATATCTATCAGCTGTCTGTTTTTCATATTGCTGCATGTCTGTCGATCCCGCAGTAGAAATATGGAATACTGTGCAGTATGTATGACAGAACAGTTCAGGACCTGTTTGAACTGTTCTGTTCTGGTCTGGTCACAGCCTTGAAATAAGGCAGCTGCAGTCTTTGCTTCCATTACGCCCGTTTTTTTCGAGGCAAATTTATTGGAAATGCATTGATGTATTTATAATTTGCAGCAAAGGTGTATGATTGTGTTGCTGCATGGCCCAGGTTTACAGGCTGCATAATGTTTTTGGCCTGCCTGTCAGCTTTACTTGCTGAATCTGGCTTGGGCACAAGTAAAATCATCATGCAGTACTTTGCTCTTATGCAGACGACTGTGCATTTGCGGACCTCAGGATTCCATGTTGTGCTGCCCTTGCGGCACAGTAGAGTGAGGTGGACCGGGCCCGGTTTTTTTTACGCTGGTACAGGATAGAGAATATGGCAGGACTTATTGCCCGATTATTACCTGAGAAGGGCAAAGCCCGTTATCTGGTCAACCAGGTTGAGGTTGCCAGCTGCATAGAGGGACGTCTGAGAGTAATTTATGACGACCTTAAACACGATGAACAGCTGCGTTCTCAGGTAGAGCAGGAGCTGTCAGCCATTAAGGAAATTCAGTCCTTCACCATAAACCCTGTAACCGGTTCGGTGCTGATTAATTACGATGCAGCCCGTGCTGCTCAGAACAGTTTCCTGAAAGAACTGCTGATCCTGGCAGCACGGAAAGCAAAGAGGTAGATTTATGACCAATTTAGGAATGGCCCTTGGAATCAAAGTAGGCGCCTCCATACGCTCTGTGTTGGGCTCAATTTTCTCAGCTCAAAACTCAGGTCTGGTCATTGCTCATGCCCTGCCAGGCCGTCGCCGTTACACTGCTCAGGCATTAAAGGGCCAGTCAAGGGAAACCTGCACTGCCATAGAGCAGGCCATTTTAGGCGTGGAGAATATTAACAGCTGTAAGGTTAACCCTGTCACTGGCAGTCTCACCGTAACCTATTCCATGGACGAGGACGATGCCCGCTCTTTCTTTGAGGGGCTGTCCCATTTCCTTACCGGCAATCATGCCCAGCACGAAAAGAGCGTGATTCCTACTTCCATGATCAATGCCACCTACCGTCTTAACGATGAAGCCCGCGCTGCCCGTGAGCGCATCAAGGACTTCTTCAATCATGCTGAGCCGCTCTTTATCAGCCGTATTGCTGGTCTTGCCTTCATAGGCTATGGCGTCTATCGCATGATCTATGGTGGTGATCGTCCGTCATCTACCCAGGTGCTCTTCTGGGGACTTGGTCTGCTGATGCGCCAGTCTCACAAGGACCCAAATCCGCTCAAGCCAAAGATTGGCTGACCAGGTGACAACCACAGAGCTGTTTAAGGTCCCAGGTATTGACAGACAGACTCTCAGAGTGCACTGCAGTACAGTTACGCGGTGAGCTCTGGGGCCGCAGGGGCTCACATGCTTTGTATGCTGCTGTGTAAGCCATTGATGAAGAAGCAGCATGACAGGCCTGCACTTCTGCCATGCGGGCAGTTTGCAGTAAAGGCGTCCTCAGTGGCCGCCTCAGAATTTCAGATTAGTGAGTTTTACATGGGAGCAACCGCAGCGCCATGAGCGCTGCGGGCTGTACCCATGACTTCCTTATGATGGCCAGGAGCCATTAAGGATATTCAATGCAAGCCTTAACATACCAGGTGCCAGGTGTGGATACTGCGCTCGATGCTGCAGCCCTTGAAGCCCGGGCCCGTCGTATTCCCGGTGTTATTTCCGCTCTTTATGTCAAGGAGCACTCCCATCTGCGTCTTATCACCAGCGACAAGACCTCCTCTCTCAAGGTAAAAGCGGCTCTGTACCGTGGTCTTATGCAGAGCTACTTCTGCTCAGCCCGTGACGTCATCAGTCAGACCAGTCGCACCTTAAGCGCTCCGGCAGTCAGCAACAGAGCGGGTATCTCTGATTCGGCTCATGGCGCCCTGCGCTGGCAGACTGAAGATCAGGCAGCTGGCAAGGTCGGCCGTCGCGGCCAGGGCCATAGCAAGGGCAAGAGCCCAGGCCATAGCCATGGCGTGGGCCGTGGGGCCGGTGCAGACAGCGTCCACCATGGTGATGATATTGCTGCTGAATTTGAGCACCACAAGAAAAGTGCCATTTTCTCCCTGCTTTCCCTGGGTGCTTTTGAGCTGCTGCGCCGCTTCAATCCAACCCTGTATGCATCAACTACCCTGTTGCGTTCTGCTCTGGTACTTTTCATGTCCCGCGACCTGCTCAAGTCAGGTATTGCTGAGGCTTTCAAAGAGCGCCGTCCTAATGCTGAGACTCTGACTGTTACTGCCATTGTGGCATCGGTAGCAGCCTCCAAACCTGAGTCCTCACTGAGCCTGCTGGCTATTTCCCATTTTGCTGAAGGTCTGACTACTCTTGCTGCCAAGAAGGCCCGCAAGAACATCTCCGATCTGGTATCTCTTGATACTCAGGAGGTATGGCTGCGCGATGAAAAGGGCTTTGAGCGCAAGGTTCCTGTGGAAATGGTCAGACCGGGCATGATTGTCTCCATCCATGATGGTGAAAAAATCTGCGTAGACGGCGAAATTGTCCGTGGTCAGGCTGCTGTGGATCAGGCCGCCATTACCGGTGAATCCATACCTGTTTCCCGTAAGCCAGGTGACCGCGTCTTTGCCGGCTCCACTATCCGTCTTGGTGACATTGAGGTCCGAGTAGACCGTGTAGGTGATGACACCTCCATTGCCCGTATTGTGCACATGGTGGAAGATGCTCAGAACCGCAGAGCGCCTGTTCAGAACTATGCCGATCGCATGGCTTCAGCTCTGGTGCCGGTATCATTCATTGCCGCCGGTATTGTCTATCTGGTAACCCGCGATTTACAGCGTGTGCTCAACATGCTCTTTATCGACTTCTCCTGCGGTCTCAAGCTTTCAACTGCCACTGCCATGTCTGCAGCTATTTCCCGCCTTGCACAGGATGGTGTGCTGGTAAAGGGCGGCAGTTTCATTGAACAGGCAGCATCTGTTGATACCGTGGTGCTGGACAAGACCGGAACCATTACCCGTGGCCGTCCTGAGATTGTCAATGTTGAGCTGACCGACAGTTTAAGTGTAGACACTCTGCTGTCACTGGCTGCCTCAGCTGAGGCTCACTCCTCTCACCCAATGGCCATTGCCATTCTTGAGGAGGCGGCCCGCCGCGAGCTGGAGGTGCCTCACCATATCGATACCACCAATATTATTGCCCGTGGTATTGAAGCCCAGATTGGTGAATTTAAGGAATTTGCCGGCGGTACCGTGCTGGTAGGCTCACGTCAGTTCATGGTGGATCGTGAGATCAGGGGCCTGGACAGCTACGTTGAAAAGCGTATGACTGCTACCGGCTCACTGATTTATGTAGCTGCCAACGGTGTTCTGTGTGGTGTAATCGAGTCCTCTGATCCGGTACGTCCTGACTTCCGTCGTGCCCTCAACCGTATGCGTTACTCTGGTATCGAAGAGATTGTGATGCTTACCGGTGACAATGAGAAGACTGCCTCCCGTATCGCTGCCAGCCTCGGTCTGGACAGCTACAAGGCCGAGGTCATGCCTGAGGACAAGGCCGGCTTTGTTGCAGGTCTGCAGCGCACCTCTTCAGTACTGATGGTAGGTGACGGTATTAACGATGCTCCGGCTCTGGCATATGCCGATGTGGGCGTTGCTATGGGTACTTCCTGTACCGATACTGCTATGGAGACAGCCGATGTCACCATCAACTCCGAAGATCCTCTCAAGCTCCCTGAGTTCATTGCTCTGGGCAAGCGCACCATGCGTATTGTTCAGCAGAACTTTGCCGTCACCATTGCAGTAAATGCTGCAGCCATGACTATGGGCGCTCTTGGCTTTATCAACCCGCTGCTGGCCTCAATCGTTCACAATGCCTCCACTCTTGGTGTAGTGCTCAACTCAACCCGTGTACTCCACCGTCCACGACCACGCTGGCAGCCTGAAGAGCAGAACATCAGAGGTGCCGCTCTGGCCCTGAGCGTCGAGCAGCTCGACGCCGCCAGCGCCACAAAAGCCGCTCATACAGCCGCACCAGCTGCTCTTGCAGCAGCACCAGCTGCACCTGCTGCCTCTGCAGCCGGCACAACTGCTGTTATGCCAGCCGGAACCTGCAATGCTGTGGTCGCCAAAGACGGTGATGAGGTCATTAACCCTGAGATTATCGAGAATAATGAGGGCTCCCTGATTGATACCGTTGCCTCTGTGATCAGCTCTGATTCAGACAGCTGTCAGCACGGCCATGGTCAGGGACGAGGTCAGGGGCGTGGCCGAGGTGGTCACGGCCAGGGCTGCAAGGCCTGATAAAAGCAGCAACAGCCCGGCAACCCCAGGCCTGAACCACGCCCCGATTCTGTTATGCCTGAATCGGGCATGACCTCCAGCCTCTGTGTGCCGTGCTATTAATGCGCGATGTGCTGAATCTGCCTTGACCAGAGCCATTAAGCCTGGCTATGAGGCTGGCAGTTGCCCAGGTTTATGCCTGGGGCAAGGACTGAGTAAGCCGACTGAGTTATCTGCCTCAAATACGGCAGCTTGCCTGTTGCAGCCTGAACGGTACGGTATTCACTGACTGTTCTGCTGCGACAGGCTTTGCTGTAAATACGCTTTACAAAATATTTATGGTTGCATTTTATGTGACAGTGTGCAGCCTTATCACAAAATTCAGGCAGTTATGGGAGCTGTTTTAGCCGCCCCAACTGCCCATCAGGTGTCCGTTACCTGCAGACATCTGCTCTTCACCTCTCAATTACATATTCCCCTGATTATTATCAATAGTTCATCACAGCATTACGCTGATTTACAGTTTTATGCTGCTTCACCACTAGATGCTGTGAAGGGGATGTTTGTGGGGTTATGCCTCAGGGTATGAGCATGTGACTGCCGGTGCTGTACGGACATATTAGATATACAGCCCGGTACAGGTGCAGGCTGCTGCGGCCGCTGCAGCCTGGGATCTGATGATTTCCGTACCGGGACTGACTGAGGAAACAACCATGTTTGATCGTAACATTCTGATCGGCTTTGCTGCCGGTCTGTTAGCCGGTGTAGTTGGTTACAAGCTCTACAGCGATAACAAGAGCTCTATCGATGCCCGTCTCAAGAACATCGGTGCCGGCTGCGCCTGCCCTGGTTCTGAGCAGGACGAGTGCTGTGACTGCAGCAGCGCTGAGCTCTCCCTTGAGGAGCTCGAGGCTCAGAAGGAGCGTCTTGAGGATCTGATCGCTGAGCACAAGGCTCAGGTCGAGCAGGCTGCCAAGGGCGCTCAGGCTGCCGAGGCCAAGTAATCTCACTGGCCCTGCAGCTGCCGCTGACTGCATCAATGTGCTCAGACATGGGCAGACACCTGCCCTGACGTGAGCAGGCACCTGCTCAGACATGGGCAGACACCTGCCCTGACGTGAGCAGGCACCTGCTCAGACATGAGCAGACATGTGCACGAACCTGGGCAGATATCTGCCCTGATCAGGCCAGAGATGTTGCCAGGTCGGGATGCCAGGAGCTCACTTTATGTCAGCCTCATCCTGCCCCTCGGCGGATAAAAATGGCAAGCTGAGAGCTGCTGAGATGGCCCCGGCTTGTTTTTGATCTGGCTGCTACCATGCACCCCTGCACCACCTGACAGATGTCAGGCGCCGCATTGCACAGGCAAGTGCATAAACAAGCGCGAGCGCACCTGCGCTGGTGAAGGCATGCACGCATGCATATGCAGACACAGAGGCGGCTTTAGCGCTGTAGATATGAGCTATCACGAATCACTGGAATAATTGCATGTTTACCTTATTAACTAACAAAACTTTCCTTGCTGGCGTTGCTGTAGGCGTAGTTGTTGGCTATACCGCACACAAGTACGTAAATGCCGATAGCAAGCAGATTGACACCAGGAACCTGTCCAAGGACCTGCTGGGCCTTGCTGCCAAGATTGGCGGCGTAGCTGTTGCTGGTAAGGCCTGCAGCATGGGCATGGGCATGATGCGCAACCGCTAATCACAGGCCCTGACTGCACCAGTACAGCTCCCTGGCAGCCGGTAATCTCAGACTGACCATAGCCATCCCTAAGGAGACTGCCCATAAGCACAAGCCAGTGGTGCAGTAACCTGTAAACGATCCCCACAGTGTCGTGCACTGGTGGGGATTGTTCATTTTGGACCTTCAGCATCAGGCATGTCTGGAGCAGCTGCGCAGCGCAGCAGCCGTCCACAGAGCGCACAGCACCTCAATCATACGCAGCTGCGAAGCCGCACAGCACCTCAGTCATGCGCAGCTGCGAAGCTGCACAGCAGTGCAGCATGAGTGGCGTTATGGCAGTAACCTGTACAGGGGCAGTGCACGCAGGCACGGTGACCCACGAAGTCCTGCAGTCATGCGCAGCTGCGAAGCTGCACAGCAGTGCAGCATGAGAGGCATCATGGCAGCGACCTGTACAGGGTGCCGTGCGCGCAGGCACTGTGACCCACGAAGTCCTGCATGCGGGCTGACCTGCAGAGAGCTGTTGATGGTGCTGGTATGGGCCAAAAGCGGGCTCTTTTCGCAAGTTTTATTTCAGCTACTGGACCGGCATGCGGGGGTGCGTTATTCTGTGATGTGCCTGACGGCAGCAAGTCGCAGGCAGGGCCGGAGTGACATACCGGCAGCAGGAGTAAAGGTTGACAGCTAAAGGAGATCGGCCATGGCAAAAGGCATGTGCATTCAGGCTAGAACAGGTGAGGCAAGAGCATCTTTTGCTTACATGTTCCGCATTGAGGTCGACGGAGAGCTGTTTTTAATTGGCAATGAGCATCCTGAAAAGTGGCGCTACCAGCCTGTGGGCGGTGGCTACTGTTATTTTTCCGGATGCCATGAAAAGTTCTGCAATGCCTTTTCTCATCATGCTGCCCCTACCAGGCACAAGGTACCAAACTCATGGCTCAAGGGTGACGGCTCTACTGATCCTCAGGAGGCAATAAGACTGTCCGCTGAGGAGGCCCGCCGTGCTGCAGCAGCAGACGATGCCGCAGGCGGTGATACCGCTGGCGGCGATGCCATTGACTGCTCTGTAGGTCTTGCCGCTACTGCTAATGGTGATGAGTCCAGCTCAGCACTGCGACCTTCGGTCACCATCAACAATACCCTGCGTGATTTGCGTCTGCTGGTTCCGGCTGCCCGTATGGCTGAGCTCTTTGAATGGTTCTGCTCAGCTGAGGACTGGCTCTACCCTCCTGAGAAGCTTGATACCTTTGAGTATGCTTCTGACCCTGATGTAGCCTCTATTGGTGCTGAGATAGAGCGTCGTGAGCGTGAGCGCCTTGCCGCTTTCTTTGACAATCTGGTCACTTTAACAGCCGATCTGGCCCTGACCCGTGGAGAACTTGATGTAGTTGGCTGCCGTACTGTTGAGGATGCCCGCAAGATTCTCTACCGTCTTGGCAGTGAGCTGCCTCCGGTAAACTTCCCCTGCCAGCGTGAGGTCATCAGCGACCTGTCCCGTGAGTTCATCGAGGAGCTGCTTAACAGCCACATAATTGCACCTGAGGACCACAAATACTTCCCTTCCATCACTTATGAATATCTGGGCTATACCCGCGATATTTTCTATGACGAGCGCTTTTGCTGTTTCTCTTTTTTCATGGCCGACGTGCTCGACCTCAAACTTACCGAGTCTCAGCTCGAAGTCTTCCGCCGCATGAAAAAGCGGGGCAATCCTAACTGGATCTTTATCCCGGAAAAGGAAATTCACAATCACCTGGTATACCGCCACGAATCCCCTGATTGTGTGCCTTTTCCACCAATTGCCGATCATACCGCCAAAATTCTGCGCAACACCCTGCGCGGTGGTTCCTTCTACCGACGCTGCCGTCATCGCCTGTACAAAGTAAAGCTTTTCGACCAGTCAAAGACCGGTACAGCAGCTTCCTGAAGACCAGACATCAAAGCGTCAACATGCTCTGTAAAACAATAAAAAGTGTATTTTTATTTTCCTGCAGGTCATGAAAACACAAGTACGCGCAGCACAGTCCATGCACAGCCATGCCTGGCCCCGCATGACAGTGCAAATTAATGCCGAGCCTGGCCCAGCAGGGCATGGCAAATCACTGCCCTGCATAGCCATGCATTACAGGGTATATCACTGCAGTTTCAACGGTGGGCAAAGCACAGAGTAGCCCAGCCAATCTTCACGCCAAGCCACGGCACGGCACATTTCTGCTTACAAAATGCAGTACGCTGTAGCGCCAATGCGCTGCCTTGACCACGTAATGACGCAGTCATGCACAGCTGATGCTGATGCTGATGCTGATGCCCGCATGCTGCACCTCCAGTCTATGTCACAGTAAACGCAGCAGGCGTTGTATCAGCGTCAGCAATAATGCCCCGTATGGCAAAGCCCAGAGGCAGATGCGACAGGTATGGGGCACAGCGGCTGGTGCCGTTCGCAGCGGATGCGCAGGCGGCAGCGGAGGCAGCCGCCGCATGGGCGGCGCCAAAGAAAAAGGCAGGCTCCTGTAAGGAGGCCTGCCTTAATCTATTACAGCTTGTGAGAGCTGTTATGGCTTAAGTGATTAGAAATTAGGGAAAAGGGTCTGGTCCTTGGCCTTAATGGTGGTCAGCAGACGCATGCCGGCCTGCGGGTTGCCCAGTACGGTGATGCTGGAGACGTCCTTGCCATTGGTAGCTGAGCATGAGAAGCCACGGATGCCGTTGAGGGAGAACTCAAAATAAACTACGCCATTCTTCTGCTCGATAGGACCTACGTTAGCATGCTGGGATTTTAAGGTTGAAGCCAGATTGTTGATGAGTACAGAAGGTTTGATCTGTCCGGAGCCTACCACAATGTTAATGCTGGACTTGGCATTTGGGTTAATGAAGGTGACATTAACTGAATGCTCCATGTTATGAGGCCGTCCTGATACTCTCCAAGAATTGCCCAGATCGACTGTGAAGTAGTGGGACTGGAATACTTCTGCCTGTGCTGTCATTGGTGACAGGATCATTGCAAAGCAAACCATGGCACTGAGGAAGAAGTGTTTAAGGGAGAATCTGGTCATGGCGACCTCCTTAAGACTGCTGGCGGCCAGGGAGGCCGGCAGATGGTTGTGGTCTTACATACGGCTTATAAACAAGACAGTCTGAAAAGAAAAATAAGCGCAAACACCGGGGGCTCTGGGAATGAGGTAAGCCCGGGAGCGGTCAACACAGGAGGATGTAATATCTTTTGATGTCTCTGGCTCTGGATAAACAGTTTTGAGCCTTTGTATTTGTTAACGGCACTATTGACTTGAACTTAACAGTAATCTGCAAGAAAACTTAATTTTAAATTTCGCATAGCTACGGGCCTGGCGCCGTGTCTATAGATGCATAGAAAGGGCCGTCGAAAAGCACTCACAGAATGCGTAAACCAGTGTTTGGCAGTGACTGGAACAGTTGCAGACAAAATCGTCATCTGTACAGACAGTATAGCCCATTCTCAATATAAAATTACCCATGAGATGTCCATCATGAGTTGTGCATCATACTTTTTACAGACATTGTGTCATGGCTGATAATTATGGCCCGTAAAACGTTTTCACAATCATGCTTTTAATACCATTACATCCCTCCGGACAACCCCGGCTTAGTGCCCACTATAACGCCATGTCCAACTGCTACATACATATATGTATGGCTGACTGCAAAATCTCAACTGACTTCGTGCTGCATCCCTATCATGTTTTAGACATTACCTTTGCCATGCACGTAAGGCATCCGGATCTGCGCCATATTTATCCAGAATCCCGGAGACACAACGACGGCCCAGACAACCTGCTAAGTAATGGACCAGCAGCTCTTGTTCTGCCCGGCATGATGTACGTGTACAGGCCTCAAAGACCTCATTGGTCTCACTGCAAAAGTCCCTGATCACCATAATACTCTGTAATCAAAAGCGGCAGCATCAGTCTGTCCTTGTCGGGATGAGGAAGGCAGGCTTATTAAGATTGTCTTTATGTTGAGTTTTATAAAGTATGTCTGATATTAAGCTTCCAACCTGCTCTTTACTCATATCTGAGCACTGCATGAAGGTAATGAGAGCAAACGTCAGGTAAAGGCCTGATAAACAGAGAGCTGCCTGCAGGCAATCTGGTTATATATTGGATCAGGCAATGCCGGTATAGCCCCAGTACGGGACTGTTTTGCTGTTATGGCGCTCAGTCGTAGCTGGAGGCAGCTGTTTGCGCTGAGAGCAGCAGGGCGCTGCAGCGAGCTGTGCAGGCGTTAACGAGCCGGCTGGCAAGGGCAGACCTCAGTCCTTTCATGGCAGGAAAGCTATGCTGCAGGCGCATGACTTAGCCAATGCTGCATGAACATGCCTTACTTAGCCATGCCGCATGTACATGCCTGACTTAGCCATGATGGATGTACATCCTGACTGTCTATGGAGATGATTTCAGGGAGGGAGGGTTTAAGTGAGGCCGCTTAAGTGAAAGAATTGAATCAGGTACGGTTTTATGAAGGGAAGTTTGAGTAAAGGGCGATTTGAGTAGTGCCTCTGATGGGAGAGCCCAAATGCAAAGGCCCACCAGCGGTGGGCCTTTGAGCCTGAAAGGCAGGCTCTGGAAAGTGGCAGCAAGAGCTTATTGGGGCTGCCGGTATTGAGGCCGTGCAGCCCGCCAGTACGTGGCTGTTACTGGCATGGAGCAGAGCCCAATGTCTTGCGGAGGTGGTGGCTGTTCACCACCTGTACCAGCTTACTGCTATGTACATGCTGTCCGATACAGAAGCTGGCTTTTCAGCATGCTGGACCAGGTGGCCGGTCAGGAGAACTTCCTTGTCAGGGAGCAGTGGGCTGTTGCTGCCTTGGGCTGATTTTAGTTGAGCATGGACAGAGCCAGCTGTGGACGGGTATTGGCCTGCATCAGCATTGACGTTGCGGCCTGCTGAATAATGGTTCTCTGGGAGAGCGCAGCTGATTCATCAGCAAAATCGGCGTCTCTTATGCGGCTGCGGGCATCGGCCTGATTGGCAGCTACATTTGCCTGGTTGCGCATTGAGGACTCAAGGCGGTTCATGTAGGCGCCAACCTCAGCACGACGGGCATCAACCTCGGCAATCAGAGAGTCGATGGCTCCAAGAGCGGCGCGTGCCTTGTCATGAGAGTCAAGAACTACTGTGAGAGATTCAGCAGTGCCGTCCTGACCCACTGCGACATCAAAAGCACCTTTGGATGCATCAGCAACAGAATCTCGACCACCTCCTACCTTGGTGGTAATCATCAGTTGAGGAACAAAGAAGTTTTTAATGTTTGCCTGGATAGTATCGCCACTGTTGGCGCCTACCTGCAGGTTCAGCTTACCGGCATCGTAGTTCTTGCCATTGGCTACGCTTTCGTAGATGTCATCAGGACTGGTCTGATGTCCTATCAGAATCTTCTTGCCTGCATAGGTGGTATCAGTACCAATAGCTGAAGCAGTGAGCAGAGTAGATTGGATCTCAGTCTGAAGTGCTTTGAGGTCGTCAGCGGTGTTGGTGCCATTAGAGGCCTGAACCAGCAGGGTGCGGGCATGCTGCAGGCGGCCACTGATCTCTTCTACTGCGCCATCGACGGTCTGCAGCAGGGCAAGGCCGTCGTTGGCATTGCGGTTGGCCTGATTAAGGCCATTGATTTGTGTAGTGAGCCTTGAGGATATCTGCAGACCGGCTGCATCATCCTTTGCAGAATTGATGCGCATGCCAGAGGACAGCCTCTGGTAGCTGGTGGTCAGCTGGTTCTGGACATTATTGAGGTAGTTACGTCCCTGAAGCGAGCTGATATTGGTATTTACGTAAACAGCCACGTTACTTTCCTTTAAATAAGCATGTTAGGCATGGGGCGCAGCAGGTGTTTTCACCTCTCCTGAGCTGCTGGTACTGAATGAATCTGTCATACCAAATAGATATTGCTAAATGTGCCTGGATACACACTGGGATCTGGCACCCTTAGCCACCTTATATTTTACCCTGGTGCCCGCTTTTTCTCTAATTTTTAGCACGAAATATCACTATTATTTTTTCATTTCAGAAGGCACCGAAAAACTAAATATTTGCCCAGTGTGACGCGTGCATTAAGCACGTGCAAGAGCCCTTGTTTAAGCGCATTGCACGCTCCTGAGATCATTGCCATGCGGGTTTAATGTTGTATCAAGTTATACGTGCGTCAATCAATGTGTTAACAGATATTTACACCTGTGTGAGCACAAAGTTACAACATTCGGCTTTTTGCAGGTATCTTTCGCAAAAAAAAGCAGATCAGAGCACTCATCAGAATTTGCACCTGACTGCATGTTTTAGGAAGCATCCTGCATCATCACATTGACCAATTCGGGCATGCGATAGTTCCTTAAAGTCCTGCACTCTGAAAGTCATCTGCTGCACGGCTGACCCCATGGGATGAGCGTTCCGGCTATGACTTTGGCAGTCATCAGATGAGGAACTCAAGGCAACCGCCTGTTGCAGGCAGGACTGGGGGGTAACCGTAGCTGTAGCTGTAGACAGTAAGGAGCGGTCCTTGCGACCAGGGAGCAGCAGGAGTCAGGCAGACGGAGAATGAAGCTGCGACAGGCCTGGGGGGCAGCGGGAGACATGCCATAGACTGCCAGGTATGCAGGTGGATGTGAAAGCATCAGGCCCGCAGCAAACTGTTGCTTGCAGGCGGCCTGAGTCGAGTATTTGGGGCCTTATTGCCTGAGGGCAGGTGTCAGCTGGGCCTGGTTGCCTGAGGGCTGGTGTCAGCGGGGCCCGGTTGCCTGGGGACGCTGTCAGCGGGCGTCATTGGCTGGACGGGCGGCTGCCAGAGGTTCAATCAGAGGGCGGAGCACGTCAGGGGCATAGCACTCGGTGATAAAGTTCTGGTCGCGCAAGGCAATACGGCAGTAATTAATCATGGTGTTGAGGGTGAATTCAATTTCATGGCCGGAAATGTCGGCTGTCACTCCGCGAACAGCTGCATGGTGAGCAAGGGCATCAGCGGCGGCTGTATCCGTCCCTGTTGCTGAGGCCGTTCGCTTGCTGCAGATATGGTCCGGACAATCAAAGACCATGCGCAGGCACTGCGAGCGCTCAAGGAAAACCTGCAGCAAAGTGAGGCTGTGAGCAAGTTCGGTGCTCAGCTGAGCATCGGCACAGTCAGCAAAGAGAGTGGCTCCGATATGGTCACAGATAATATTGACAATGTCGTCGCTGTGATTGAGGAAGTGATTGGCTCGGGCCATGGTGTCTGAGTTGAGGCGGTCATCCTCACCGGCCCACAGATGAAGCTCAAAGCGGCGCTCATTTGCGGTAATCGTGGTCAGATAGCTGTGGTTGAGCGGATTGAGGTGCAAAGAGCCTGGGTTAAGACGGACACGAGGTATGCTGGCAGCGGCATTGTGCTCCTTCCGCAGGGCAGGTAAGTCAGGCATATGATCATATATTCCTGTCAGATACCACATGCCACCTTTCCAGTGCTCATAGTCACGGGCATAAAACGAGCGGTTGAGGCGTCGGGCCTTGCAGTAGATGTTCTGACCATGAACAAAGCGCTCCATGCCCATAGGGCCACTGGCTTCGTCTTTAGGCACACGCCAGCTCAGCTGACCAGGCTCAACCAGCAGCTCATCACTGCCGGCAATCAGAGTGGTACTGGTAGAGGCCTTAAGCTCGGTAAAGTGTTCAAACTCCTCACATGAGAGTATCTGATCGATTACCAGCACAAGGTCGAAATCCTCCGGCTCCAGAAGTCCGGGACTGAGTTTGGAGTACCTCATAAGCGCCTCACAGCATAATGAAAGACAGGATAAACATTGGACTTAAGCCATTTTCAGGACGCCTGATAAGCCCATCAGCTCCAGCTTTTACCGATGGCTGTCTGATGGCTTTGGGATGGCTGTGGGATGTTTTTCTGTTGACCAGTCTGTTGACCTTACAGCCTGGCATCAGGACAGCACACCATTGCAGCTGTTCCAGAGCATAAATCAGCAGCAGACCTGGGGGACACATCAGGTCTGTTCTGGTTCGCTGAGTGCCTCACTGAAGGGCACTGCACTCCACTGGACTGCACTGCATTACTTTGCTGAGTGCCTGAACAGGCTTACTGCGCGTCGGCACAGCTGTACAGTGCCCTTATTGCGTAAAGATTACATCCTGCCTGTGGGCATTTTGCCCTGCGTAGATAAATTGAATGCGCGGCCTCAAAACCGTGAAACTCAGGTCAATGCTCTGCTCTCAACAGCTTTTTGTGCTGGTACAGCGCACTTTGTCAAAAGGTATGCGCTGGACAGTATTTGCTGCAGTAACTTTCATGGCAGTAACCCTCTGGCTATGCTGTCTGATCCACTGAAACTGACAGAAGCAATTGTCAGGAGGTACTGCCTGTGCTCAGGAGTTTTTTCTCCCGATGGAGCAGGTATCAGTGCTTAGTTATTGCCTGCATCTGACCTTTTGGAATGTCTGTGCTTTAAGCCAGATTCCGGTCCGAAGAGCAGCCTGAGAAATATCAGGGATTCAGTGCCCGGGCCTGATTCATATCTGAAAGAAAACCTTCTGATGCCATGGTAATTGAGCATTACCTGTACCAGTGAAGCGAGTATCTGACAGCTCCGGGCGTTGTGCCCTCTGGCTGCAGGGATGAAATCAGCGTTACCTGGAGATAAGTCCGGGTAATAAACCGATCCAGTTGCAATACCTGGGGCTTACGAACACCTTTGCGCTCACGACCTTCTTGGCCTGTTATGGCCAGGTTTTAAGGTTATGGTACGAGAGTTTTGTAAGTGATAAAAGTGTATCAAGAAGATATTGTTAATAATCTGTGATCTCTGCACGAAAGGCTTTCTTTTGCTGTTATATCTAGTGTGTACACTCACGGCAATTTTGAAACAAAGGCAAAATTTTTACGGAGGCCATAGCAGCGCGATTTTCCGTTTCTACTATTTATATTTATAGATGTAAACGTTCTACTGAAAGCACATTTTGGCATGATTTTATGTAAGATTTCTGGATACAACGTTCTGCGCATGAGCAGCTGACAAAAGATAGGGCATAAAAGTGTGTCTGACTTAATATCAGGTGCAAAATCAAAGTTACGCCCAAAATTGTAAACTGACATCAGCCCCGCCATATGAGCTCAAGAGTCATAAACGCATTAGGACGGCCTGACAGTAAGCGGCAGGGAGGGCGAAGGCAGACATACCATGGGGAGTGCATAAGCAGGTTTCACCTTGAGGCAGAGTCCCATTCTTAACAGGCTGTCCTGACAGCCTCTGTCAGCCTGTTCATGTGCCGTTGCCATATCCAGTATGAGATGGCAGCATTCGCTGGAGGGGCTGAGCAATTAACAGCTGAACTGTAGCCGGCAGCCTGCGGCCCTCAGCCTGCATATGCATGGATCATGGTGCTATGGCATTGGGTTTTGCACACAGGGCTTTTGCGGGCTTCGGACGGCATCGGCTGCAAGTTGGTACTTAAATCCTGTGCAGTTTAGCCTGGGAGTAGCGTTGCCTGCTGTAGCCCTTGCATAAGCTGTTGGCCATAGCTGGTTGCAGATATGGGTTTGAGATTACAGCTTAAAGGGATGGCGCTAAAGTATGGCCTGAAGGGACAGTTTGAATGAATGGCCTGAGTTTATGGCTGTAGGGGAGAGCATCCATGCTGCGTAATGTCAGAGGACGGTCTTGAGGTCAGAGTGTTTCACGATTCATTGGGCAGTTCTGTTATGCCATGTTCCTGCTGACCGGGATGCTACTGGCCGTGTGGCTAATTGATTAGCAAGTGTCGGGAAGATCGAGCTGTTTGACATGATGCATTGTCGTTGACTGGTGCAGCGGGTACAGCTTGTGAGTATCCGGGATGTGAGGGCCGGAATGTACTTTCGAGCTGATTGCAGTTAAGGCAAGGGGCTGTGTGGTAACACCGTTGCAAGTGGTGTTTGACAAAAATTATGTAATACTTGCTTCATTTTATAGACGAATGCCAAAGTTTGATCTTGTTTTTTCTAATAGAATCTTCAGTAATCTGTGCCTGAAATCTGCGTCATGAAACAGCATGATTAACCTGCTTGTGTGGTCCCGATTCAGCCGGCACGGCTGGCTGCGCTTATCCTGTAAAGATACGCAGTCTGCCTGTCTTATGCGCCTGTGTCAGACAGACAGTTCCTGGAGGTCAGGCCAGGCTATGCATGGCATGCATGCATGGCATGAATGCCTTGCGGGCCATGAATGCCTTGTGGCCATCGGACCTGGGCTCATCCTCAGCTGTGGCTGAGATACTGGTCAATGAGTTGCTGCATGGTCGGCAGGGGACTTCACTCTGGCCGTTATCGCGCCCTTATGCTGTCATGCATTCGGGGGCATGGCCTGTCAAGGGCATGGCCTGTGACCTTTGGGTAACTGAGCTTACTTGAGTCAGGGCTGTATGCAGGATATCTGTCTGCCTGCGGTGCAACGGCTTGCTGTGCGCTTAAGAGGCTGCATGGATCAGATATGGAGCAGCTGGAAATGCATACGATGGTTCCCCTGCTGACCAGGTAAGCTGTGACGATACTGGCTGGTTCACATGACTGACTGGCTGATCGAAAAACTTTCTTAGTCTGTTCTGATTTGCAGGCTGGATTTCTGCCAGTGCTTAAATGACTGGCTGCCAGGCAAAATTATGTTGATTTTGATTTTTGAAAACCCTGCCGAAACTGCATATGACTTTGGGCTTTCTGCCTGGCCTGAAATATGCTGAAGTACGATTTATACACTGATTTACCGGTTTTCAAAATGTTGCGGCGGAGTATCTGCAACAGACTCATATGGTGCAGGTGCGCCTTTCATATACATTATTATCTGTTTACCCGGTGCGTGCTTTTGGTAAAATATGAGAGTTACCGACTCTGTGCATCGCAGCAAGCGCTGTAAAAGCCGGGTCAGGTACTGTCTGTAAACCAGGTCATACCGCCAGCAGCCGCATAAAATGGCTGTCAGCGTACACTACGCGTTAATCAGGCATAAGGAATGACCGCCCAGATGGGCACGGCTTCATGCCAGACCCACCAGGCAATGCTGCATACGCACTGCTGGAGTACATCAGCTATGCTCCACTATCAGTGCAGTAGCGCGACCGGCAGCTTAACCGGTCACCCCAGTACTACGGTTCCCCCTCCGGAATTACGCAACTAAACTGTAACGCTCGCACAGTCGGGCGCATGCAGTATTACCTGTTGCCTCAATTTCACCGGAGACGGCTGACTGCAGTCAGCTGCCGTTAAGGCTTTGAGCAGGTATGATTCTTAGGTGCTGCTTTGACATGATTCACACATTGACCAGCAGCAACAAAGGTATGGTAAGGAAACACTATGGCTAGAAAAGAGAAGGAAAATAAAGATGCCAAGCTGATGCTGGCAGCGGGACCAAAACTTACCCTTGTTCCGACTCAGGGCGAAGGCCAAAATAAGCCGGCCAAACGTCAGCACAGGCAGCCACAGATGAGCACCTGGCAGGCACTGGCCAGTGTTTTCATGCCTGACAATCCTCAACCGGCCCCACAGCAGGGCCAGCGCCGTCCTCAGCAAAGTCTGAACGCTGATATGGATCAGCTCGATCAGCCGATGCCTAAGAAGTACACCACCGAGCGTTCATACTTTGACAATGGTGCTATCCGTTCCGAAACTCCTTACGTCAATGGCATCCGCCACGGCAAGGAGCGTCTTTATTTCCCTGATGGCCGCCTTGAGGCCGAGGTACAGTGGATGGACGGTCACAAGGACGGACTTGAGAAGCACTTCTTTGAGAGCGGTGATGTAAAGTCAGAGACCAATTTCCGTCTGGACAAGCGTCAGGGCTCCAATACCGAATTCTACCCTGAAAACCGTGCTATCCGTCATGAGTCCTACTATCAGGATGACATCATTGACGGTACCGAGCGTGAGTTCTATGCCAATGGCATGATTAAGACTGTAACCCAGTGGGCTCACGGCCAGCGTCACGGTATTTCCTCATCTTTCACTTCCGATGGTCACATCGTTGCCGAAGTCCCATACAACAACAATGTTGTAGACGGAGTAGTACGTAACTACTTTGATAATCAGCAGCTCAATCATGAGACCCCTTACAAGAACGGCGTCAAGCACGGTGTAGAGCGCTGCTATTTCGACAATGGTAATCTCCAGCGTATCGCCACCTACAAGGAAGGCGAACTCAACGGTACCCGTATGATCTTCTTCCGCAGCGGTTACCTTGAAAGTGAGACCTCATACTCTGATGGCCGCAAGAACGGCTTTGATCGTGAGTATCACAATATCGATGTAGCTCTGGCCCCTGACAGTCCTGCTGCCCGTGCCACAGCCATTGCCCGTGCCAGCTCCGGTGCCTCTATTACCCGTGCAGCTGATGAAAACGGCCGTCGTGAGGTGATATTCCTGGCTGACGAGTACAAGCGTGGTCTGTTAAAGCATGAGGCTTTCTTCAGCCATGGTGTTGCTGAGGGTATTGAGCGTACCTTCTATGAAAATGGCAATATCGAACAGGAGTGGACCTTAAAGGATGGTTTCTGGCATGGCCGTGCCCGTAAGTACTATGAAAGCGGTGAGGTCTATTGCCAGTCAATGTATGTTAATGGCCATCGTGAAGGCGAAGAGAAGTACTATCACCTGACTGGTGGTCTGAAGTTCTCCATTGTTTATGATGAGATTTCCCGCCCGATATCAGGACGCTGCGTCTGCGGTCGTGACTTTACTGAAGAAGAGCTTGAGGCTTTCTACACACGTAATCAGGAGCCTGAGTGCGATCATAAGAATGCTGTGACCTCCAGGGCCCGTTTTGGTGAGAACATAAATGATGAGCCTGCCTCAGCAGACTCTGCTCAGCCAAGTGTTGCTCAGGCTGCCGCTCTGGCTGCTGCACGTCACTCCATGAGTGTTCAGAGCGAAATGCAAGGCCTTTCAGCTGAAAGCGAACGCGATGAAGTTGGTGCCCGCTCTAATGCTCACAGCAGTCTTACCCCTGAGCAGGTAAAGGCAGTTATAAAGTCCCTGCCAAGCAAGAACAATGCTTCCCCAGGCTTTGCTCCTGGCGCTCAGGTAGAGCCGGTTATTCCGTTCATCATTCAGAAGCCTCTGTCACCAAGTGCCCGTCAGGCCCGTGACCGCCGCATGAATCCTGACCAGGGATACGGCGAATAAGACAAAGCCCCGCAGTGCTCAGCACGCGGGGCATTTTTTCGCCCGCAGCCCCACAGCGGCTGCAGCGCATTCCGGCGCCCAGGCGGCCCGGCTGGCCTGTCGGCTCAGCAGGCCGCGCCGACGCAGCTGCAGCCGCAGGTGCGGTATGCCTTGCAATCTGGCCAGCCATGCATCAGTGCAGCGCGCGCTCTGAGCGCGCTGTCAGCGCGGTAAGCGTAGACTCTGCCCGGCGGCGCCGCCGCCGTGGTGCGGCCTGCTGCGCAGGTGTGCTCATGCTCAGTGCACGGCTGGTGCTCACGTCCCTTTGGCCGGCATCAGCCGTCCGTCAGGGCATGGCTCTGGACCGATGCAGCCTCAGATGGTGCGGCAGCAGCAGGCTGGCCTGATGTGCCTGAGGCTAAGGCCGGTTCTGGGGCCGTGGCATCTAATGGGATGGTGTCGTCTTTGATGAGGCCTTCGGCCTGCATCCTGATGATATAGAAGGCACGTACAAAGCTCAGTTCCTGCTCCATGGTGTCTTTAAGGGCCAGAAGGCGGCGCCTGCCAAGGCGGCGGTCGAGCAGAGCAAAAATGCGCACTATGGGATGGTCGCTGGCAAGGCTCAGCTCCAGACTCTGGTTGTCATAGATCCAAAAGGCCTCATAGAAAACCTCCTGGTCAAAAGTGCCTTCATCAAGAGCATGGGCATGAGCAAGGTTCAGAGCCTCTGTGGTCTGTTTGTGGTCTCGGTGACTTGTGGCTCTCAGGCTGTTATAGCGGGACCATACCTTTTCAAAGTAACACTGACAGCTGCTGCGCAGTATCTCCCGGCCATCGAGGCGTATGGCCGCACGCCCCACATGGTCAGCACTTTTGCTGTACGTGGTGGCAAAGTACTGAATCCGTCCCCTCAGTGCCGGACACAGGCACTCATTTTCAAGCTTGCTTCTGATACCGCTCCATGTGGCCATAGCTCTCTCTCCCAACTGCTCTGACAAATAACAGGCTCATTATGCATCAACTCCGGGCCCGTGTCCTGACCCCACAGCTCTGAACTCCAAAAATGCCTGTTTGCGCTGATGCCGCTGCACTAAGCCGGCACCCCGTCATGAGTACTTTCACAGACGCTGCTTCGCCTGAGCCTCAGTTTATGCAGTTGAGGGCAGAGAGTCCGCCATATCCTCTCAAACAGAATCACCTTAAAAGTGGCACCGCCTCTCAGCAGCATCGCTCTCTTGCTGGTCATTGAGGGGCTGCATGAATGAGCAGCCAGACCAGCATTCAGGTCTATTCAGCCCCGGCATCGGCCAGCGGGTGGCTGCAGCTGCAACTTCTTGCTGTGGCCACAAGACCATATGTCTGGTAACAGAGAATGCGATGTCTTGCCTCATGGCCAGTCCGTCTCCTTTGAGGCAGGTTCTATACAGTCTTACTCTGCGCTGCTCGTCTTTGTGGCGCCTGGCTACGGTACTTCTTGTTAAGCCGGCCAGTCAAGAGCTGACCTTTCGGTGTTGCTGGCAGATATGAGCTCAACTGGTTGAGCAGGATGATCCGTATGAACGGGTGGGCATGGTGAGCATAGCAAGTATGGGCGAGCATGGATAGCAGTGCAGACTGGCGCGCTCTATGAGTCGAGGTGAAATAATCCGAAATGCTCAGAACCATCATCAAATAACAGATCTTATCCCATCCCCCAATCAGGAAGACGAAGCTGACATGTTTTAACAGTCCATCCAGCAGCGCATGGATGATCCTGATACAAGGCACTGCAGTGCAGTGCAGTGCGCAGTACAGCAAAGCAGAGCCGGGCAATTAACAGATCATACAGACGCATACCTGCTCATACCGATACCATGATGAATCAGGCTGCAGCAGCTGGCATGGCAAACGTTTGCAGCTGCCTGAATGCTCAAAATGTGCCCGTTTGAGCATCATTTCAACGAATTTGTGACCTGAAACAGCTCAAGTAAGCTTTTGGGAGACCCTGTTACACCGTGGATGATGACAAACGATTGCAATGGCTTATAAACGGCATAGGTGAGCAGGGCAGGTGATTTTGGGGTTGGGGTTGTGGCTGATTAGGGCTGGTGCGCTGCAGGTGCGTCAGCGGCTGCGATGGTTGCCGGTGCCGGGGCATCTGCATTGGCAGAAACAATTGGCTCTGCTGCGGCATTGTTTGCCGATGGAGCTGCATATGCTCAGATGCTCTTCAGGCATTGGCATAGGCATAGGCATAGGCATGGGTATGCAGCCGTGCTTTGCAGGACGTGCTCTGGTGAGCAGGAAATGCTTTAAGGGCTGAGACGGGATATATGTTGAAGCCTGGAGCCAGGCTGGAACCATGAGCGGCGGAACTGGTTACGGGGTACAGTTCAGGAAAGGAGGGCTCTGAAGTCCGGATGGCCTGATGGGCCTGGCTTTGCTTTAGAGGGCTGAGAAAGGTCGGAATTGCAGATTTGCATGTATCGATGCGCAGGTTGAGTGGAGGGGAGAGCCGAGGATGGGATTTTGGGAATGAAAAAAGCGGGCGCAGGCCCGCTTGTGTGGAAGGGCTTGAAGCCCTCGCTCTCAGATTAGAATCTGGTATGGTTCCGCTGCAGCCGGGCCTTAAGGCCCGGCTGAGGCAGCGGCAACAGCCGGGGCTGCTGCCGCGCTGCCTGAATCAGGCAGCTGCCATGGCGGAAAGAAGATTAGATCTTCTCTGGGACCATGTCGATGTGACCGCAAGGGCACTCCTGAGCACAGACACCGCAACCCTTGCAGTAGTCGTAGTTGAACTCATAGTGCTTGCCTGGGCCCAGCTTGATGATAGCGTTGTCTGGGCATACGCCGTAGCAGTTGTCACACTCCATGCAGTTACCGCAGGACAGGCAACGACGTGCTTCGAATACGGCGTTCTCCTCGGTAAGACCGTGCTGAACTTCGTCGAAGGTGGAGGTACGACGGGCCAGCTCGAGCTGAGGACGAACCTTCTTAGGAGCGTCGGTGTAGTAGTATGGGTGCATGTCCTCGAAGCGGGCGTCAGCATGCTTCTCAGGACGGGTGTAGGCGCGGCCGTTTAACCAGCCGTTGATGCCACGGGCAGCGTGCTTGCCCATACCGATAGCGGCAGTTACGGTACGATCACCTGGAACCATATCGCCGGCGGCGAACAGACCCTCGTAGGTGGTCATGAAGGTGTTGTTATCAACGGTAACAGCGTCCTTCTGTAACTCGAGGCCTGGTACATTCTTGAGGATGGAGAGGTCAACGTTCTGACCGATAGCCAGAACTACGGAATCGGCAGCCAGTTCCTCGTACTCGCCGGATGGCTGTGGGTAGCCATTCTCGTCGAGCTTCATCTTCTCGATCTTCAGACCTTCCTTGGAGGCGGAATCAATGGTGGATAACCACTTAACATTAATACCTTCCTCGATAGCGCCATCCATTTCTTCCTCGTTGGCTGGCATCTTGTCACGGTTACGACGGTAAACGATGATTGGCTCAGCACCTAAACGACGGAGGGAACGGGCTACGTCAACAGCGGTGTTACCACCACCGTATACGGCTACCTTACGGCCGATCTGGATGTCACCCTCGCTGGAAACCTTCTCCAGAACGTCCAGAGCGGTCATGATGTGGGTGGTGTCACCAGATGGGATGTCTACGTTGGTGGACAGGGAAGCACCCATGCCCATTACAACTGCATCGTACTTGCCGTTGGCCTTCTCAGCCAGAACGTCGGTAACCTTCTTCTCGTACTCGATGGTTACGCCCATGTCGAGAATACGCTGTACTTCAGCGTCGAGAATGTCACGTGGCAGACGGTATACAGGGATACCGTAGCGCATCATACCACCGGCCTTCTTGGCCATTTCCATGATGTGAACGGTGTGGCCGAAGCGACGGAGGTGGTAAGCGGCGGACAGGCCGGCTGGGCCGGAACCGATAACCAGAACACGCTTGCCGGTCTCACGGGCTGGCTTCTTGAAAGCCAGGTTGTGGGACAGAGCGTAGTCGCCCAGGAAGCGCTCAACAGAGTTGATACCTACGGTCTCGTCGAGGAAGCCACGGTTACACTTGCCTTCACAGGTGTGGTAACAGACACGGCCCATACATGCTGGAAGAGGATTGTCCTCAACCAGAACGCGCCATGCGTGCTCGTAGTCACCCTCAGATGCGTAGTAGAGCCACTGCTGGATGTTCTCACCGGCTGGGCACTGCTTGTTGCAAGGTGGCAGCTTGAATACGTTAACTGGACGCAGGGTACGCCAGGAACCGGTCTCGTTGCTTAAGGAAGAGGCTGGATCAAGGGTAGTAGCGAAAGGTTTCTTCATCATTTCTCAAAAACTCCTTATAACAGCTCTTTACGCTCGTAAGCCTGGATGGCAGTTGGTACGGTCTCTGGGATAGAGTCGCCGAGCATGTCGTACTGACGGATGTTCTCTTCGCACAACATCTCGAGACGCTCGAGGATCTTAGGATCGGCCTTCTTGCCGCTTAAGTGAGCGTAACGGCGCTGGAGCTTCAGGAAGTTGATGATTGGCTGCTTCTCCTTGATCTTGTGTACGGAGGTAACCTTGCCGTACTCAGCTTCGAATACAGGGTAGAAGCCAGTCTCAACAGCCAGACGGGCAACGGTAACGGTGCTTGAGGAAGCAGAACCCCAGCCAAGTGGGCATGGAACGAAGATCTGCAGGTAACGGGCACCGTGGTAGCTCATGGCCTTCTCAACCTTGTACTCAAGGTCGCGCAGGTCGGCAACAGTAGCAGTAGCTACGTAAGGAATACCGTGAGCCATGGCAATTAATGGAACGTTCTTACCAGTACCCCAGTCGGAACCTGGCTCGGCACCAACCAGCTGAGTGGTGGCGGTACGGGCAGATGGAGGGGTAGCGGAGGAACGCTGTACACCGGTGTTCATGTAGGCCTGGTTGTCGTAGCAGATGTACAGAACGTCATCGTTACGCTCAAACATACCGGATAATGGACCAAAGCCGATATCGGTGGTACCACCGTCACCGCCCTGGGCGATAACGCGTACTTCCTTACCGCCGTACTTCTTGGCACGGACCTTGGCAGCAGCGGCCAGACCGGTACCTACAGCAGCGGCATTACCGAACAGGGAGTGGATCCATGGCAGACGCCAGGCTGACTCCGGATATGGAGTGGAGAATACTTCCAGACAGCCGGTAGCATTACATACCATCAGCTGGCCATTGGTTACGCGCATGGCGGCGTCAATGGCGGTACGGGCACCCAGAGCTTCACCACAGCCCTGGCAGGCACGGTGACCGGAGGTCAGGGAGTTTGGACGATCCATGGCAGCCTGAGTGGCACGCATGGAAGGGTTTAAGAGACGGTTACCTACAGTGTTGGAACCAGTCTGATAAAAGTGAATCTTGTCAATCATTGCGATCTCCCAAACTATGCCTTTTCGGCCTTGACGGAGCTGATAATGTCGCTGTCGGAAATTGGCTTGCCATCAGCGAAGGATACACCCTCAACATCCTTTAAGTAGTTGTTGAGAACCTTAGGCTCTACGTCAACCCAGGTAACTTCATCCTTGAGCTCGTGAGCCAGAGCGAGGTCAGCGATGCGCTTGACGGTTGAGCCTAATACGGCACGGCCGCCCAGACCGCAGATTACGGAGTGAACCTCTGCACCGGTACCCTTTACGGAACGCTCAACCTCAGGGCCGATAATGCCACGGGCACCGAAGGAGAAGGCACGCTCGACAACTACAACGTTCTTGCAGTCACCGATAGCCTCACGCATTGCATCGTAAGGGAATGGACGGTAGGCCTTTAAGGAGATGATGCCAACCTTGTAGCCCTGCTCCTTGAGACGATCGATCTCGTCCTTGGCGGTACCTACGGAGGAACCGGCCATAACGATCTTTACGTCAGCGCCTTCGCAGTTGTAGCACTCAACCAGACCACCGGAGTTGCGGCCGGTCAGAGCGCGGTATTCCTTGGTTACACGCTCGATAACTGGCAGAGCCTTGTACATCTTGCGCTGCTGGAGGAGACGAACCTCAGTGAAGGCCTCTGGGCCTACCATGGCGCCCATGGAGATAGGCTCCTTAGGATCGAGGTACTCGGTAGGCTGGTACTCAGGCAGGAAGGAGTCAATCTGCTCCTGAGTAGGCATGTCCAGACGCTCGAAAGCGTGGGTTAATACGTAACCGTCCATTAATACCATTACTGGCAGGCCAACTTCTTCAGCAATCTTGAATGCCATGATGTGGGTATCAACGGCGTCCTGGTTGGACTCGCAGAATAACTGCAGCCAGCCGGAGTCACGCTGGGACAGGGAGTCGGAGTGGTCGTTCCAGATGTTAATTGGGGCACCGATAGCACGGGATGCTACGGTCATAACGATTGGCAGACCCAGACCGGAGGCATTGTAAACACCTTCAGCCATGAACAGCAGACCCTGGGAAGCGGTAGCAGTGTAGGTACGGACACCACCGGCAGAAGCACCGATGGAGATGGACATGGCGGAGAACTCGGATTCACAGTTGATGAACTCACAGTCCTGCAGCTTGCCTTCCTTAACCAGCTTACCTACGTTCTCTACGATGTGGGTCTGTGGGGAAATTGGGTAGGCACATACGGCGCCTGGACGGCACAGAGCAACGGCCTCAGCGATACCAAGGGAACCTTCGATTTGCTTAAGCATTTGTGCCTCCGTTCTTTACATTCATAATAAATTCGTAAGCTAAAGCTGCAGTCTCGGCGTTGGCATCACCAACCTTGCCAGGATAGCGGGTCTGGAAAGACTTCTGTACAGACTCTAACTTGAAGATGCCAGTTACAGCAGCCAGGGCAGCAAGAATAGGGGCACCTGGTAATGGCTTGCCGATCTTCTGCATGGCGAAGTCGGTAGCTGGAACAGTGTAAACGTGACCGGCTGGCAGACGCTTTACGAGCTCTGGAACGATGTCCTCAGGAGCTTCCTTGGTGTTGATGATGGCGTAGCCATCGTCATCAAGGCCGGCGAATACGTCTAAGGCGGTTAATAAAGTACGGTCCTGAACCAGAACGGCATTTGGGCACAGAATTGGCTCGTGGGTTCTGATTTCCTTGTCGTCGATACGGGCATAGGCAACAACCGGAGCGCCGGTTCTCTCAGAACCGAAGCTTGGGAATGCCTGAGCGTGAGCGCCCTCAAAGAATGCAGACAGAGACAGCATTTCAGCTGCGGTGACTACGCCCTGACCGCCACGGCCATGTAATCTAATCTGAAGCAAAGTAGGCTCCTTTAAAAATGCATCAAATCTTATTTTTCTTAGCCTTAGCTAACTGTTTATGACTCGTGCATAAGAAAAGACCTTTTCCGAACCATCTGATGCATTGGGGCTCCGGTGACGCCGTGTGGCAGACAGCCGGGCTGTAATGGCCGGTGCAGATGACCACTCCTGACAGTAAACAGGCCCTGCAGGGCCCTGTACTGCTGCAGCCGGCCTTTCAGGCCCCTTCCCTGAGACCTGCTGCTGACCTGTGGTCAGCTGCCGTAACTGCAGTATGTGATATCAGTTGCGATGACAGTGTGACAAAGACTGTCGGGTCTTCTCCCAAAACTTAAGGACATGCCAGCTTGACAGACAATCCTAACGTTCAAGTTAACTAATGGGAAAGATCCAAAAGAAATCCCGTTTTCAGTCCTGATCTGAGTTGCTGCTGTGCAGCAGGTCAGGTTAAGAGAGCGGGCAGCATGGTGATGGCGGGGCAGGTCAGTACAAAAGCCTCCGGCTCGACACGGTCCGGGGCGCAGTGAATGGTCATCATCTCTGTTATGAGGATGCATTCAATTGCACGTTGATCTGCAGCCAGCAGCCTGTGCTGCGGCCTCAAGTACTCCATTACTGCAGTCAAGGGAAAGACAGGCAACGTATGTCCATAATCAGATTGCTGTGTATTAAGACATCGTTTTATTTGCCCGTTGCGTTCACTGAACAGTAAAACTCAAGGCGTGTTTCTTTGTGGATTCATAGTAGACAAAGAACTTGTAAAAAGCCATGAATCGGAAAGTGAAAATGGCGTAGCAGTCGTTCATAAAGTGTGATGCAGGTCACAAATCTACCAGGGATTTGATATCTAGAATCCGAAAAATCGTTCCTGAAAATGCGGCTAATATTTCTACAGGTACAAAATATATCACTGCAAAAGGGCATTTATCAGCGATGTATGTGAGTTAGTTGGGGCTAACTAATAGCCTTAGCTAACACGAAAAGCGTGCCCAGATCACATTTCGATTAAGACGGTATTAATATTAAATACTATTATTAAAACAATTTTATAAAATGCTAAAACCGCATTTAAATGCGAAAATCCCCTTTATATCAAAACTTAATCCCATCTTTATTACTGTAATGTGATGTGACCTGCAAATTACTATTAGTTTTTCTTATGCTTTCTTTTATCAGCAGTACGCATATTCATGGACAACAATGTACGCTCAAAATGTTGCAACAAGCCCGCAAATACGGCAAACATAAACACAAATCTCCGTAAAAAGCCCTCTTCTTTGGCAGAAAAAATTTTTTCATGCTCAGCTGCAAAACATGGAATAAATAACCAGATTTGCCCTCAAAGTCATAATTGTGAATCCATGGCACCGTTTACACAGGCCAGGCGCACCATATAAGTGAAAAATCAGCCACACTTTTAAAAGCTCATCAACCACTGCCCCCAAATGATGCCAGTGCACCACCGCAGCTATCACAACAGCTGCCAGCTGCTACGCCCCGCAAGACCAGCAACCACGCCTCGTACCAGCCCACCGCAAGCTCACCGCCAGCACATCATTGCACAAAAGCGATTCAATCCAGCGCCAATCCCGTGAGTACATTCCGACTGACGGTCTTGGGATTAAACCGCTCACCATTACATCCCAACAAGCTCAATGAGCTGCAGCTACTATTTAATGAGGTAGGCCAGCCGTGTTCCTGTGCTCAGCCCAGTTCTGTCAAACAGCCGCTTTCCAGAGCTTCAAAGACAGAAAGGCCGCTGTCGAGAGGACAGCGGCCTTTCATAATGGGCAGATGCAGGACTGACATACAGTCAGATAAAAGCATTACCTCGGGTCTGGACGTGCTCCAGTATGCGCACAGAAGCAATAGTTTCACTGAGCACGCGTGGGTACAGGGATAAGCTGTGACCTATTTTTTGAGCTTGAGCTTGCCCTGCAGCCTGTCTATGTAGAACTTGTGAAGGTCATTTGCCATGATGTGTTCAACCACCTTGCAGGCAGTGTCCACACTGACGGTAAACCACTCTTTTGGACGGTAGGTTTTACCTTTACTGTCCTTGAGGGTTATATCCGGTCTCATGGGGGCCAGCACTGTATGCAGGGCCTGCTCAAGGGCATGGGCATCAAAGTTCTTACAGGCAATGGTGCACATCACCTTTACAGGTGCATACAGGTAGGTGCTTTCATTTTCTGCGTTGGCGATACGATCCTCAACTGTCGTGCTGGTGTAGCCAATTTTGATCAGATGACTGTGAGTCTTGAAATTCACAATGACAGGGTCAGTGCTCAGGGTATCAAGAATGTAGACATAGCCATCCGGCTTATTACTGTTCTCAAGCTCATTGAACAGAGGGTCAACTTCGTTAACCAGCCTCTGTAAAAACTCACGTCCGACATCATCAGTCGGGACCAGTCTCAGGCTCGGTGTGAGTCCAGTATAGAAAGAGGTCTTGATAGAGGTGCTGAAAGGGCGGCTTTCCATACCATTATCGAAGATCTGTCTTACGCGGTACCTCCTCTTGTTTGAGGAGTTGTCTGTGGACTTCATGCCATCGGGACTGCCCTCTACAATCAGGCTCATGATGCCATCGATGATAAAGAACTCGCCCGGTTCAATGTTGATGTCATTACCGCCGCCAACAATTTTTCTGCCCTGGTAGTGTCCCTCTTTGAGCAGACGCTTGACCTCATCGAAGTAAGGAGCAAAGCGCTGGAACTCTGAACACTGTGTAGCACGGGCTGCTTCTTCCTTGATGTTGAGCTTTCTTGCCTTGTAATGCTCAGTATCACGCCAGTACTCGTGCTCAACAACGTATGTATCATCAGCACCATCGTCATTGAGCAGTCCCAGCGGATCTGCATCTGCAAGAGAGCTAATATCATTAAAGAGCCGCGAGTGAAGTTGCTCGACCTCCTTTTTAATGAGTTCGTCTCTGGTAAGGGTGCTTCTTGTCTGCCACTCCTTTCTAACCGAGCGCAGCTCTTCAGGAAGAAGCGCTTCGCACTCATCCTGAGCTGCGGCGTATACGGAAATCAAACTCATGTAGCTTGAATAGAGGAGCTGCTCATCAAAATCATCGCTGTTCTCATCTGGAAGACGCTGTTTTTCAATGATGAACTGCTTGATTTTTTCCAGCTCAGCAGAGAGCTTCTCACCCACTGTCATGGAGATTTTGGCCTTTCCTGCATCTTCAAGCAGGCCGTTAGGATCATTGCTGAAAAGCTCCTGGAGCGATGCAGGCCTTTTGACTGGTAGCTTGTTTCTCAGCTTCATACAGGGAAATATCCTTTCAGTATCAGAGCCTATTGGCCGACTGTATCTGCATTACTGCGTGAGGCAGCTTTTGCGTTTTCCTGACGTTTTTTCTTCAGGATATAGTCCAAAGCCACAGCAAGGCGACGCTCAAAATCGTTGCTTGATTTAATATCAGGCTTACGTTTGTGCTTTACGTAAAAATCATTGATATGAGGCCATAGTTGACAAGCAACCTCTTCAGTCATCTTTTCTCTCATGCTCAGCACTTCTGATTGCATGGCTTTCAGAAGTTTAGGGTCAAGAGACTTGGAGATGAACATATAAGCACCCTGAAAAGGATTGATAGCTCCAATCATGTTGAAGTCAAGATCATCAAGGTCGATCATCTTGTCTTTAATCTTTACAAAAGCCATATTGTCATCCTTTTTGATGATTATCTGCGGTTTGTTACCAGGGCCTGGATCTTTACCTGGATCCGGCTCAGGATCAGGGCATGGGCCAGGCTCTGGTGCCTGATTGTCAGGCACGTTCTTAATAAATATAGGAAGTGTCTTAAGGATCATCTCAGAAACTATTGCTTCAGACATGGCATAAATGTCTTCATCACAAAAGTCAAGATAGCTGTCACGAATGACCTTTGACACGTCTTCTACCGCAATTGATTTACTCAGACCTTCCCCGCCATTTATTATGGCCTTTTTCACCACAGGTGATGAGGTTATTACCTTTGCGACAATATCGCTGTACTCTTCATTTACCACTTTGAGGGCATCATCAGACATAGTGTCGTCATCAATGACAATTTCAATGCCGCTGCTACGTATCTTATCTTTGATCCGCTGTTCCTTACGCTGCTTCTTTTCTTCAGGGGTAACAGGATCAACCGTTCCTCGTTTCTTGAAATGAATGTTTGGAGCTAACACCTGCTCCATAAGCAATGACAGCGTAATTGCCTTGATAAGGCTGTTAACTGCATCTGTTACGTCGTCAAGAGCTGCAGACGGCATGGCTACCAGGTTGGTGAACTGAGCATGCTCCTTGCCCGGGAAATCACGTGTGGCACGGCCAATAATCTGTACGACCTCGGTTAGAGAAGAGCGGTAGCCAACGGTCAGAGCATACTCACACTGTGGCCAGTCAAAACCCTCTTTTGCCATTCCAAGGGCAATGATGATATCAATGGTGTTAAGAACCTCAGGATTACGAAGAGCTGCCAGGGTGACTCCCTGCATGCCTGCTACTGTATCAGACACCAGATCAGCAATACGAAGTGTTTTTCCGTCCTGTGTAAGTACGGTGATGATGCCGGTTTCAGGATCTGTGGATTGACGCTCACCGCAGAAGTCGATCAGTCTGCCAACTTCATTGAGCTTATTACCACTGGACTCTTTGGAGTTCACACTTGGAATATGGATGATGGTTTTCCTGTTGAAGTCGATAAGCTTCTCGATAGCATCAAGCCAGCTGCCTTCATAAAAGGCATAGTCAATACCCAGTGACTTGAGGTAGGTATAGCCATTGAGCTGCTCGTAGTAAGTGTAGACAACCTTGTCGAACTTCTGCTCATCTTCGACGGATAGCACAGGAATGCTGTCACCTCGGAAGTATGAGCCTGTCATGGCAACAATGTGTGCCTGGCTCTTCGTCATCAGACTGTGGATAACACTGCCCAGTCTGTTGTCTGCCTCTTCTGAGACATGGTGGAACTCGTCTATAGAGACAAGGGTATTATCAAACAGAGACTTGTCTTCAATCTTCTGGTAGAAGTACACCAGAGTTGCATGTGAGCACAGGAGGAATCTGGCATCCTTATCCTCCATGAATTTCTGAGCTGCAGCTACCTTGCTGTCCTCCCCGCCAGGTGCGCACAGATTGTATTTTGAGTCGATATGCCAGTCAGCAAAGAATCCGTTTCTGGTCAGTTCGGTGTCGTTGAAGCTTGAGCCGATAGCAATCTGAGGCACTGATATAATTACTTTGGAAAGCCCCTGGTTAGTAACTTTATCCAGAGCGAGGAACATCAGAGCACGTGACTTGCCGCATGCAGGAGGGGCCTGAATGAGCAGATACTGAGCGTCACGCTTCTCATAGGCACGGGCCTGCATTTCACGCATGCCCATGTCATTTGACTGGGAACTTTCACCTGTGCGCTCAAACTTGTATGTTCCAACATTGTGTACCTGCAGACGGCCCACAACCACTTCGTTGCTGTTGTTCTGCTCACTCATTAGCAATCCTCATATGTTTGAGTTAAGGCAGCTCAGCTACATCTAAGCTGCTTCATCACCTGGTAACACCGGCCACATACCATGGGCTGTATGGATAGCCTCACAAGCACTGAGTGCATCAGCCGGTGACCTTTATCGGGACCGGCTTAGCTTCAGCTAAGTTCAGTGCTGTCTACTCAGCTCTTTGCTGCTTTCTTTCTCCTTGATGGTGTATTTTTAGCAGCTTTCTGCTCTGCAGCAATTGCATTGGAGTACAGGTTGATTAGAAAGACAAGACGCTCATCATCATCACGGAAAGGCTCATCTCGATAAGCCCTCTCAACAGCAGCATCCAGGGCCTCATGCGCCTCTCTCAGCTCTTCAGGCATGGTTTTGATGTTGTACATGTCACCGAGGTTCATTCTGTACTTGTAATTAACCTTGGTAAGTCGGACTTTCTTAGCCATTTGGTCAATATCAGCACGTTGCTCCTCATTAGCATCAGGCCAGATAAAGGTGTTGTACGTCAGATCTTTTGAGTATCTTAGATCTGACTTTAAGCTACCTGCAGTGAACTTGTTCCATACCATATGCATTCGAGATGATAAGACACCAAAGTCATAATTGCTTGCATCCGGAATGAAGAAAGCAAGATTGCTTACGATATAATCCGAGCTGAAGAAGTCCATTGGCCTGTAATTACGGTTTTCTGATGATATTACAGGAATGACAAGCATCTTATCAGAGAATGGAGGTGTAGAGCGCTCAGTAAAGCTCCATGGTCTAGCTGCAGCCTTAATAGTTACACTCCTTGTTGACGATAACCTGAAAGTTTTAACCTTATCAATCCTTTCGTTAACGATTGCGAGATCCAAAGCAAGATAATCTGCTTCATTTTCGAACCATAAACAATATCTGAACTCGTTGGTCATAAGCTCGGCACTGCCGACATACTTCTTAAGAAACGGCTTGACTTCTGGATGCTTCGAAAGTAGCTCCTGGCCTTCATGGAAACTGAAAATCAGATTGCCTCCGTCAGTTGACTGATTCCCTCTGGTTAAATTTAAAGATGCAGATAAGGCTGTACTTCTGCGTTGAACAATGACTGGCTCCTTGCAATCCTTCAGGTAAGGGGATATCTGATTGCACTCCTGACGGAGAACAGAACCATCTTTGGTTTGTGTGAAGAACAGAGCAGGACTGCTCAGTTTCTCGTATGAGAACCCAACGATGATGCATGTAACCGCAGCCTTTTCAGCAGCGTCATTAGTCCACAGGAAAGGCTTGTACGCAAAGTTGATATGAATGCCTTTATCTAGCAGTAAGCCCCATAAAGTATTAACCTGCTCACCCTGACAGATGGAGTTGGTAGATACCAGTGCAGCCCGTATATTCTTGTTCTGCATCATGTAGTCAGACGCTTTGACAAACCATGCAGTGACCAGGTCTGCATTACCCAGCGTGTGTTCTGGTGGATAAACAGACTTTAGCCATTGCTTCTGTTCTGCGCTAAGGTTTTTGCCCCCTAAAAATGGCGGGTTGCCCAGGATGTAAGAGCACTCTGAGGCTGGAATGATGTCGTTCCAGTCGGTGGTAAGGGCGTTGGCTCTGACTATGGTGGCCGATGACTTCAGGGGGATGGAGGACATGTTGGAGCCCAGGGTAGCGTTGGCCTGCTGGTTCATCAGGTGCTGCATCAGCCACATGGAAACGTGTGCAATCTCCACCGGCCAGTCTTCGATTTCAATGCCATAGAACTGGTTGATGTCGATAAAGGACTCGGTCAGGGAGCCCGCCTTGATGTACTCAAGCACCTGGTTCTCAAGGGTGCGCAGCTCCTTGTAGGTAACCAGCAGGAAGTTGCCGCAGCCGCAGGCAGGATCAAGGAACTTGAGTTTGCTCATACGCTCAAGAAATTCGTAGCACTTCTTTTTGACCGTATTCATCTTGAGGTCTGATGCTTCGGCCTTTCTCCTGATCTCATGGAACTCCTCATAGAGTGCATCCAGGAACAGTGGCTTGATGAGCTTGAGGATGTTTTCTTCAGAGGTGTAGTGAGCGCCCATATTGCGGCGCTCGGCCTTATTCATTGCGCCCTGGAACATGGAGCCGAAGACTGCAGGAGAAATGTCACTCCAGCGCAGGTTTCCGCAGTCAGTGAACTGATTGCGGGTTGCAATGTCAAACTCAGGGATAAAGCCGGTTTGCGCAAACAGGCCTCCGTTCACGTAAGGGAATTGAAGCAGCTCGTTGGCCACCTTGTTTTCGAGGTTCTTCCTGTCTGTTTCAGGCGTGTTAAGTACTGTAAACAGGTCTTCAAAAAACTTTCTGGCGTTGGTGCCGTGCATGTCGACCAGTTTGTTGAAGGCATTGGAGAAGACATTGTCGTCTCCCTGGGGGAACACCCCTGTGTCCTCGGCAAAGAAGCAGAACAGTATGCGTACCATGAAACTGTTGAGTTGCTCCATGGAGTCACTGCTGATGTTGTTGTGGTCAGCAAGGGTGTCAAGCAGTCTTGTGAGTTTCAGGCAGGCCTTTCTGTCAGCCTCCTGGCTGGAGACAATACGGGCTCTGCGTCCTTCAAGCAGAGGCAGCATAAAGCTGTAGTAGCCAGGCAGATCCTCGTAGCCAATCACAAGGTTGTCATGCTCGATGGTATCGAACATATGAATGGTGTTAGGTGCAGCGCAGATCAGGTACTGGAACTTGTGTTTTGTTCCGGTTACTTCTTTGAGAGCTCGTACTGACTGCATAGCCGCAGCTGCATCAGCATCGTCTTTGACGAATCTGAAGTAGGCTGACCTGGAAATGGCAATATCCGGGCGTGCCATGGTCTCGTCTACTTCTTTGGAGGCGACATTAAAGCCAGGGGCATCCTGAAGAGCCATCTTAATGGAGTCATTGGCAATTCCGTACATTCTCAGAAGTTCTGCAAAGAATGTCTCTGGCTCCCATTTGGCGATCATGCTGTCGCACAGTTCTTTGATTTGAACGGAAAGGTCTTTTGAAGATTTCCTGGCCATGGCGGTTAAATCTCAATAAAAACGGGTGGGTAGGCAGTTGGGCAGAAGATCCCTCCGTATGGAAATGTACTGGCTGTTACATTAAGTCTGGATCTGGCTGCACCGTCGGACTATAAGATATCATTGTATGGTGTGTTTGCAATCTGCGGCATCGCGTTTTTTCCGGGCTCTCACATAATTAGCCCTTTACGACAGAGTGCCCCGCAAATAGACTCTGTCAATTATGTTTAGGCCGGTCAAAAGAGGGTCAGATGCTGCCAATTCTGTTGAGGCAATCGTGCAGGTAAGACAATTTTGCAGCTGCCAGTTTGACCTCTGAGTCGTGGCATCAGACAGAATTGAGCATGATTGCGGTGCAGCAGCTGTTGTGCAGGCAGTTGTGAGGGCTCTGAGGGCTACAAGAGTGCAGCTGCGCTTAAGCACTTTGGAGCTGTTTAAGGACACTGTTATCAGGCGGTGATAACTTGTTGCAAAACTATTGCGGCAATTAATTAATCTTGCTTTAATAATTGCGCCCAGCCGGGATACAGGCCTTTTGCGCGCCGTTACTGAGACGTTTTGCCAATAGGGGCAGAGTCCTGTGATTGAATATTCATGGTGTGAGCCAATCTCTTAGTTAGAAAAGAAAACACCATGGCACAGACTACCTCTGCGTCAGCTTTATACTCACACAGGCAGCTTCAGTGAAAGTAATTGCTGATGGCTGTGCTTCCAGTAGCTCCGTTCCCTGATCTGCTTACTAATTCCCGCTGCTGTGGCAGAACGGGAATGCTGTGCATTAGTGAACCTGTTATCTGGATGGATCTGGCCTGTCCTTATAAGCTTCAGACAGACATGATGCTGATCAGTCGGTGCATGTAAGTGCCTGACTGTAATGTTGTTTAACCGGGGTGTAACTTGAAAGATCTCAATCAACTGCTGATGAGCCACGACATTCGTGAGAAGAACCTTGAGATGGTGCTCAGGACCCTGCACAAGGAGCAGGTATCTACTGCCACCAAGCTCAACAAGCTCACTGGTCTGTCCGTGGTGACCGTAAACAAGCTTTTAAGTCAGCTGGTCCAGTCCGGTCAGGTTCGTCTGGGCGCTCACACCAAGAATCTTAAGGGTCGCCCTGCTACTACCTACCACTTCAACGCTGCCTACAAGCTGGTATTGATCATTTCCTGTTACAAGCGTGGCGGTCATGACTACGCCGGTTACTCCATACATGACCTGTTTGGAGAGTGTATTGAACGCCGCGAGGAGCTGCTTCAGGCCGTTCATACTGACGAGTTCCGCGTAGCAATTGAAAACTACATTGAGCGCTTCCCTAAGATTTCCATGATTGGCATTTCTATGCCATCAGATACCATCGGTGGTCGTATGGCTTCGGCTCTGCGCCGTGACCCTATGTCACGCCGTCTGGCCCAGCATCTCAAGAACCGTTTCCGTCTGCCTGTTTTCTTTGAAACAGATATCAATGCAGCAACTCTCGGTGCTTTCAAGCGCCACTCAGGCTACGAGTTCGTCTGCGGTCTTGCTCTGGTTCCAGGTCGCTCCCCTGTATGTTCTTTCTGCTACAACGGATCTCTTATCAGAGGTCGTGACGGCCTTGCAGGTGAGGTTAAGCACTTCCCTATGTATAACAACATAGGCATTCTGCCGCTTGAGCCTGAGGCCGCTGATGATTTGGCTGTACGCACACTGCAGGCTGTTACCTGCGTGCTCAACCCGGCTCTGATTGTTGTGTTTACTGAGAGCCTCAAGTCAGGCCCTGCTCTTGCTGATCGTCTGAAGCGCCGTCTGACCAACGAGGCTGAAATCGTTCTCATGCCTAAGATTGAGGTGACTGACAAGATTCGTGAAGACATTGTGTCAGGCATGATTACCCTGTGTCTGCAGCAGGTTAACAATCCAAGTCAGCCTTAGTAAGCACAGCTGCGCTGCAATCTGAACAGATCTTAAAGAAGCACCACTATTCGTTTTGTAAAGTGGTGCTTTTTTGTTTTGTGCAAATATAAGCGAATGTGACAGTAAGCTCTTGCAGGTAACTACGATGTGTTCTTCTGATTCAGGCTGGACATAACTGCCTTATGCGTTGTGGTCGTCTGCGTCAGGCTTAGCATAACGCCTGATGCTATTTGGCGCCCTTGAGGGCTCAGGCATCCGTTGCGCCCTTTATAAGTGCACTGCTGTGAGCTCAGGAACAGAATATTTTTTTTTCATCATTTCTTTTGTGCTCAAGCACCTGGTATTGCTGTTATTCGTATGGACAAAATGTTCGCACACTCTTAACACTGCAGTCAGATGGCTCCTTGTACAGTGCATACCTCTGGCTGTTTGTACTTTCTGCAGCTGTGTCTGGTTAATGAAATGCCGTGCAGGTCGGATTCGTCATGCGTTGTTTGTCTATACGGAACAGGCATGTAAACGATATAAAAAATATTTACCCTAAAAATTATTGGTGTTATACTGAACTGGCCATTTCATGGGGTTACCCGTGAGTGTGGACCTGCCCAGGCGCACTCAGAAAGTAAGTTTATTTTCTGAGTACACAGGGTAAGACAGATTTTTAAACTGTCCTGTCCTGAGCCAAAGGGCTTGAGGCTGAGATTCTGGTTGAGCATGACAGGCTGCATTATTCGGTTGCAGTGTGATGGTGCTTTACCGAACTGTTTCAGCTCTGCTGATGGTGATTACAGGCCTCTGTATTGCCGGCTATGAAACACCCTTGCTGACCACAGGTCTATGACCATGGTTGCGCGGGAGCGGTCGGCCAGAGGAAAGATTGCTGCAGCAGGGCTTCAGCATTGGCTGATATGATTAGCAACTTTGGTTGTGATTGTGGCAGGTGCCACCGCCTCCTCAAAATTCATAGAGGTGTTGTCATGTCAGAGTTTCAGCCTGATTAACCCTGCCGGAACAAGATTATCCGACCTGTGGCAAATGGCGGATGTCCGGCCGGGATGACTTTTGAGTCGTCTTTAATAACGACTCTGTACTTTGTGTAAAAAGGATCCACGTGCAAGGGATCCTGTATCAGACCGCTCCGGTTTTTCCGGTCAGGTCGATTCCGCTTTGTCTGCCCGGGCTGGTGTTCTGGCAGACAAAGCACCCCTGCCAATACCGCTCTTTGCGGCTCTGATAACACTACGGTTAAAAAATTTCACGGTATGGACATGACATTCTGATTCATAAAATGTTTTATGAATGCATCCTCAATATGCGGGTAATGGCGCACACAGCCACTGCAAATGATGCCGGTGCCATACCATGGCAGATGCCTTCAGGCCTGCCGCACCTTCCTGTTCTTTCCCTGTTTAGTGAACTTCTTATACCTGTCCCAGCACTTCATGTTCTGTCTGGATATGGGGCTGGTATGAGCGTGTATTAACAGCTCACTGGCGTCAGCTGTACAAAGGATGCTGTTATGGAGCCGCTCCGGGGCGTCTCACGCGGGGCTGACAGAAAGGTGCATTACTTTCTAACTTTGTTTGATTTCTGACAGCAGTTCTGGTCCTTTATCTGCCCGGCCAGAGCAAATCACTCTGCAGCTTCGCTGCATCATACTGTAGCGTCGCTGTATCATATTGCAGCTTCGCTGCAACTGCTGACAGGAATGCCATAGGCCCGGCATGATCTGATTAAGTAAGTGACCGGATAGCGGTGCTTATTGCCCTGAGGTTTTGTGATACTTATCAGGGGGCATCAAAAGAGTCCGCCTGCAGTGCAGTGTCAGGCAGGTATATTTCAGTGTGTAAGTGGACAGTGCCCACGCGGCACGGCAAAGAGTCATAGAGCTTCGACCTTGAGTATGACTTTCTGCACAGATCCTGTGCATACAAGGAAGACAACATGAGAAAAGCTAACGCTTCATCAACATCCAGTGCTGCTTCAGGCTTTGAAAAGAATAACGAGCAGGTGACCACTACTTCAGCTAACTGGGGTCAGCAGCGTCGTCTGGAGTTTATTGACTTTCGTCTGAGCTGCGATGGCCGCCTTAATCGTCGTGACCTGGTGGAGTTTTTTAATATCTCTGTACCACAGGCCTCACTTGATCTGTCCCGATACAATGCTCTGGTTCAGGAGGCATTTCCTCCTCGTAATAACCTTTCCTACGATCGTCATCTGAAGTACTACATCAGAACTGACGACTTCAAGCCACTGTTCCCTGAGCTGAGTTCTCCAAGGGTATATCTCAATGATTTGCTTGGCCTGAACATGGGTACTATTCCAGCCAGCCGTAATATCTTCGGCTATATCCCTGGAATGGCTGTTTCCATGGTTCCTCAGCCACTGAACAACATCGACTCAACCATGCTGTTCAACCTCATTGAGTCTATACGTGAGCGTATGGCTGTTCATATCACCTATATGAACATGGCCTCAGAGAATGATACCGAGCATCTGATAGCTCCGCATGCTTTTGCTTTCGATGGCCGCCGCTGGTATGTACGCGCCTACTGCTACTACCGTCATGGCTTCCGTGATTTTGTGCTTTCCCGTATTGTGCGCTGCGACAGCCCTGATATTCCTGCCCCTAACGATCGCTATGCTGACCCAATGGGTAACGGATTCCGTGAAATGGGTACCGGCCCTGAGGATGATCGCGACTGGAACGAGTTTATTGACCTTGTTCTGCGTGCTAACCCTAGACTGCCGCGCCGTCGTCGCCGCGCTATTGAAATGGATTACGGCATGGAAGAGAACGGCACTCTTACTTTCACCACCCGTCGCTCTCTGGTCTATTACGCACTGGATTACTTCAATCTGGCAGACATGAGCCCTGAAGGCCGTGTTATGCGCGAAAATAACGAATTTATCCTCGACAACGAAATGGAAATTGTCCGTCGCCTTTCTGGCGGCCGCTAAACCATAACTCTGCAGCAGCCTTTTGCTGCCGAGGCCTGTTTACGGCTCTTTGTCTGAGAAATATCTGTTACGATGCGGCTACGGCCGCATTTTTCGTTTCTGGCCGCCTGACAGCAGGTCTCATCGCGTTCAAAGTCTGACTGCCTGGGATCCTGAGGGTATGAAATTATGTCTGGATCCCAGGTTCATTACGAAAGCGTTTTCCTGCCTGAGCACAATACTGTATGTTCCAGGTCACGATATCGGTATTTATGCGGGATTTTGGCTTGCCTGGTATGGTCAATTAAACGATAATGGACCTGGTGATACTGGCATTGGTTTCTGTAACTATGCCATAACCTGCACAGCCTGATTATGGGCTGCGAAAGAATACTGTTCACAAATGCCGTTTTCAGCTCTGCCTCCCTGAGATGAAGAGTTGACATCTGTCATCTGACATTCCTGTCTTTAGCCTGAATGTTTATCGCTATGATCAGGCCTGATTTCATATTTTCACTGCTGTTTTCGCTGCTGTAAGCAGCCTCATCTCAGCTAATGACAGAACAAGAATCCTGATACCGGAACCGCTCATTTAAGATGGACTCGCATCAGGACATTAAGGAGACACCACATGCTTAAATCTGCCATAACAGCTCTGCTGAGCTTTTGTGTGCTGGGCTTAAGTAACGTATCCTCTGCTGCCGAGGACACCCAGATTTCCCTTGAAGATTTTGCATCTCATTTCAAGGATCAGCGCTCCTGCATGCTGGGCGCAGCAGTTGTTCACGAATACCTTTACGTGCTTAAGAATCTCCCTGACGAGGGCTGGCAGTCTCTTATCGAAGAGGCTGATGTACGTGTTGATCTGCCTGTTAAGGCTGAGCTGATTAAAAAGCTCTCCACAGATGTACTGCTTGATGAAATAGGCATGGCTCGTTCGGAAATCCTTGTTGTCGGAAGCCTTATTGAGCAGAAGGACGATTACGATCGCATCAACGCCAGCGACTACGACAAAAATTACTGGAACAAGCATTTTGAGCATCTCTATGACAAGTGCGAGCTTAAGTTCCAGGAGTTTGAGTACACCGCTGAAGATCTTGAGAAAATCCAGAAAGAAGTATCCAATGGCGCTGCCATGAACAAGCAGAGCAGCTGGGATGACTTCACCGAGCTCTACATTGACTTTGACTGGACTTTGGATGCCCAGGGCAACAAAGTACCTAAGAAACAGTAAGCCACCAGGGGACAATAAGGCACCTGGGGACGATAAGGCACCTCGGAAACAGTAAGCTCCCTGTTGATCAATAAGGGCCACGATGAGCATTAAGGCAAAGTCATGAGTGGGCCAGAGCCGTCATTAAGGCTCTGAAATTATGTTCTGAATCCTGATACTTTTAGCGCTCTGCCAGCCACCCGGCCATGCTGCCTGTCACGACCGGGTGGGCTCATGAAAGGCTTATTCTTCACATACTAAGGATAATCTTTTATCCACAGATGTTGATGGCTGCTCTGCCCAGCACGTATTACCAAGCGAAATCCTGATTTATATGAGTGAAAGACATTTTAACCTGCAGCTGCATGACGGCTCTGTCAGCGGTCGTATCACTGTTACTGGCGGTCTGGACAGCAGTGTTGTTGTTATGAAAGTTCCCCGCAGACTTATAGGCAGCTCCGACAGCATCAGATACATTCACAATGCCGGAGCTTACGTGCTGATCGGACCTTCATCAGCTGAGGGTAAAAAGTACTGTGCCTGGGCCGGGTATACCGATGACCTCATCAAGAGGCTCAGACAGCATATAACCATGGCGGACAGGGATTTTTTCACTCATGTTGTCTTCATTACCCATGAAAACAACAGGATGAACCGTGAAGTTATCGCCTGTATGGCAGACAGCCTCAAAGAGCTGATTAAGGCATCAGATCTGTACGAACTGTACAATGCAAGAGAACCTGACAGGGAAGTCATAACCGGCTTCAGCAGGGACTCTGTACAGGACTTCCTGGAAACAGGACTGATCATGGCCTCTCTGGTGGGCTTTAATCTTATCGACCCGGAAAGTGAACCTGCCGCATCTAAATCAGCTTTTAACCATGCGGCTGATCAGGCAACTACTGACCAGACAACCACTGACCAGACAACCTGCAGGGCTGACAATACCGGAGCCAGCCAGAATGGTGCTGACATCAGCAAAACAGATAGAGCTGACACCGTCAATACAGACGGTGCAGATACCTGCGAGAAGAAGAGTTCCTGCGGCAATGTGTCTGCACAGCAGTCAGGTGGAGGTGCTGAGCACAGGCAACAGGACCTGCTGGTTAATAAGACTGGCAGGGACTGCACCAGGCAATCTGGAGCGGCCAGTGGAAAGGAGCAGTCTGAAACTGTCAAACGGGCTGAAGAAAGGATTGTTATCACTGATCCCGTCGATGTAATTTCCGGTCATAAGACAGGACGACAGTCCTTTGTAAATGTTGGTCCGGCAAGAAATCTTTCCTTTATTCATCAGGAAGTTCATGGCTGCGACAGCCCTGTTGAGGCATGGGTTGAGAAAACTGACGACGGCTATACCGTGCTTAAAGGCAGTACCATTGTGGTTAATGATGACCCGTTTGTGAACTCATATGATGTCATGTTCAAAAAGCAGATGCTCTGCGATGGTCAGCTCAGTGCTGTGAGCAGAGGATCAGTACTTTATAAACTGGAAAGGAATGTAGATCTTAATTCTGAAGCAGACGTGGGGTGTTTCCTTACCGGAGGCGCTGCCCGTGCCGGTGAACTGGCGCGTACGTGCGTCAGATCCTTTGCCATTACTGGGACTACGAAAAGCAACAGGCGCCTGACCTCCAGAATCTATGCAACCCGGGTATCGAAAAATTACAGTATTGTACTGATCAGAGGATCAGAGATTTTTGTCAGCCTCGCGTCATACATGAAGCCTGTTGTTGTTGATATGAGGAGCAGGTTGCTTAAAAGTGGTGGTCTTAATGACCATGGTGATTACCTTGAGCTGATGGAGGATGTGCTTTTCACATCAGCCTCAACAGCGGCCGAATTTGTCAGGGGCTATTCTGTAAATGGCAGGGAAGCCTGGAAAAATGATAATGGTCAGACCTTCAAAGAGGTCTTTCCCTGATTTGATGCCCGCTCGTCATTTTGCTGATCAATGATGGAGCGGGAAGCAGCCTCTGAGCGCAAGCTCAGGGGCTTTGCTGTATATTGGGCTGTATAATGTCAATGCAGGCTTATTTTGATGCCTGCATGGCCCCTGCAGGCAGTCTGTTCATGGCATGTCTGCAGCACGGCAGGCGTTACGGCTGCTACTGCAGCAGGGGCAGCTGTAAACGTTGCGGCAGCTACTGCTGCAGCGCATGCAGCTGCGGCGGCTGCGCAGGCAGGCACAAGTGGCCATGGTTTCTTTGGCGTCTGAGTTAATTGAGCTGTTCTTTGGAGTTGTTATGACAGGATTTGGCAATATTGACCCTCAGCAAAGCGAGGGTGTTCTCACAGTTTTTTCCTGTCCTGATGGACCTGAGGGTGTGCGCACTTTGTGCAGTAACGGTACTCTCAGTATGACAGTGTTTACTGCAACCATGGACAGTACTGCTGCAAGCGAACAGACAGCTGTCTCCATGGAGCAGCCTGGAATTTACCTCGTATATGCTAACAGTGAGCTGCATGTGGGCTGCACCGACAGCCTCAATGCTGTTCTCACCGCTTTAAAGGACGGTCAAAAGAGCAAAGGCAAAGCACATGTTAAGCTGCGTGCACCCGATGGGGCCTGGTGCTTTATGGGCATAGCCGCTGCCGGACTTGCCGGTGGACGTGCGACGCTGAGCTGCCTGCTGACTATGATTGTGGATCGTGTTGAGAGCGGGGTGCTGAGTGCATGTGTGCTCAAAAGACATGGAAACTGTTCTTTTGCTCTGGGAGAAGTTCAGTTCAATGCAGCGTATGAGGCCTGTGATACAGCTGTGAGCATGCTCAGCGACCAGCGTCTTTGTGACAGTGATGCTCCATGGCTTACATTTACTTCAGGTACAGACTATTACCCACGCCTTACTGTATTTAACAGCAAAGTTGCCGGTCATGACATTGTGGCCAGTGGTGAGGTGCTTTACGAGCTTGAGGGCAGCAGCACTGTTGCATTACGAAGGGGATCGCATATATGCAGAGCAGGAGGTCGCGCTTCACCTTTCCAGAGTCTTGATAAGGACTTAAAGGCACGTGAATCTCTGGTTGCCGTTAATGACGAGCCTGGTGTTTATCTGCTAAGAGAGGATGTAGTCCTGAGCTCTTATGAGCTGGCCGCATCATTTATCACCGGAATTGCGGCAGACTCACGTATCGGCTGGGGTGCTGCACCAGCCCTTTTAAGTTTATACAGCTGCAAGTCTGTAGGTCATGACGTAAGGGGGCGTCTGGCAATTCATGAGTCTGAAGGCTGTGAGACTGTTCAGGTCCTCAGAGGCAGTGTTGTCATGGGCCCTGATTTCCCTGGCACCTCCTCACATATTGCAATATTAAAGGAAAAGCTCATTGCTCAGGGCAGCCTTACCTTAAAGGGTGACTATTGCGTTATGGAGGACGATCTTATCTTTAAGAGCCGTACCCAGGCAGGCACTTTTATCACAGGAACAAGAGACCTCAGTCGCGATCTCTGGGACAATGGCGTGGCATCGAGCCAGTCTGTGCAGTAGCCCCCCATTTTCAGCCGCATAAATTTTGTGAGCTCGATCCATAATGCTCAGCAATAACTTATTGAGTAATGCTCCTGTCATCAGGTATGCTGTCCCTGAATATGACAGCAAGTACTGTGCTTTGTAAAAGAGCTCGAAAAACGCTTTCTAAAACCTGATATCAATCAATCAACAAACAAACATACAGAAAGTGTTCAATATTTGAGCCTGTAATCATTAAAAGCGGTATCTGAGTTCATAGCAGTAATCACAGTCGCAAGCGAAGCAGCACAGCAGTGCTCAAATCCAAGTACAGTCTCGTACCGAAATGGATGCCATGAGGAGGCATCAACGCCCAGAATAAGACACAGTCTGCAGCACCCTGCATCACCCGTGCTGCAGCAGCTGACTCCGCCTGAGGCAGTATCATCGCACGGGATAAGACACAGTCTGCTGCACCCTGCAGCCCCGTGCTGCAGCAGCTGACGCCCCTGAGGCAGTATCATCGCACTGAGTAAGAAACAGTCTGCTGCACCCTGCAGCACCCGTGCTGCAGCAGCTGACGCCGCCTGAGGCACAGCCATATAACCAGTACGCCAGCAGCTCTGCGCTGCAGCAAGGGCTGGCAACAGGCATGGACAGTTCTGCCCTGTCCATAAGCTCATCTAAAGAAGCCCAATTCCTGCATCAGGCCCTCTAAGGCCGCGCATTTGCCCGCATCGCCATGGTAAGACTGTTGCTGCTGCATATCAGCCATGATGAGCCGGTCAGCACGTATCTCTGCATGTCAGCAATGATGAACCGGCCAGAGCTAATCTCTGAATGTCGGCACGCTCTCAGGTACAGATGCATGCAGATATCCGGGGCCTGTGGACTGTTGACTGATCGTGGCAGTATTGTGCTTATGCCAATGTCAGTCAGCATGTCCTGTAAGGCAGATAACAGGTAAAACAGTATGAACGGACCTTGAGGTTCGTTGCTTTTAAGAACAGGGCTGCAGCAGGCCCGGCATACAATGGGAGCAGGTAGCATGAGGTTATTTGAGTGGGATTCTGATTACAATAATTTCTTTGACAATCCATGTTTTTCTGACCCGCAGAGATTAAACAGCAGCCTGATCTTTGCTCATTTGCCAAGGGAGCCTGTGCTTCATGCTTTCAGGTACCGCCCGGCAGGTGCTGATGCGGCTCCTGTAGAAGATGCAAGGTTAAAGCAGCCTGGTATTTACTTTATAAACCGCAAAGGTGATGTAACTCTTGGGTATTGCGAGAGTCTTCAGGACATGGTGAGCAGCTTTGCGTCCCAGCCCGATCTGGACCGTTTTACCGAGCTGTATGGACTGGCAATTCCTGAGGACAGAGCTCATGAAGATGGCATTAACTGGCTGTGCAATGTGTTTCAGGCTACTTTGAAGCGTACCAGCAGCAAAGACAATCCCTCCTCCTTTCATTTTTGTAGCAGGGTATTCCGCAAGGGGGCAAAGCTTTTTGCTCTTACCGACTCTGAGCACTTTGCAATGGACGAAGTGTTTGTCAGAGGTCGTAACCTTCTGTTCATGCTCAGTTCCACCCTTTTTAACCTGTGTGATACAGGCTTCCCAGTCAGTAAAGCCTTCGTGGAGGAGGAGGAAGATGATGATGACGACAAAGGATGGGACTGGGATGAAGAAGATGATGATGATGATGAATATTATGATGAAGATTATGAATCAGAGTCTGAAGATCGCAGCCAGGACAGTTACGACACAGATTATTATGATTATGTAGATGGCTCAGACTTCTGTTACTGCCCTGCTGAAAGGGCCAGAGAAGAGCCTGACTCATACCACCCCTTCGACGGCCCTCTTAAGCTGGAGCCTAACAGAATACTGTTCAGACGCAAGGTTGGAGGACATGAGATTATAGCCGGTGGCAGTGAGCTGCACGAGCATAACTGCACCCATGTTACCGTCACCAGAGGCTCGTATGTCTGCAGAGAGAAGAATGAGCTCAAAGGCAGGCTTGCACGTCTTAACAGCAGACTGATAAATAGTCATGCCCTGAAAGAGCATGACTCGGGCAGCAGCATTTTTATCCTTCAGGAGGATGTCATTTTTGAAAATCATGCTGATGCTGCAACCTTTATTACAGGTATCAAAAGTTCAGGCGATGGCGGCTGGAGCAAGCCTGTCGGGATCAGAACTCTTACCCTTATGCACGGGGCTCGTCAGGCACGCGTCGAGGTGGCTCTTCACAGGACAGAGCAGAGCCATACCCTTGAGGTTTTGCCTGGCTCTCAAATACTGGGACCGGAATATGTCATACACAGCCCTGAAATGGCCCGTCTCAGAGATCAGCTCATCAAAGACAAGTATATAGGCATGACTGACCACTGGACAGGAAAGCTTAAATTCAGCATCTTCTTTACCAGCCCTTCTGACGCAACTGTGTTTCTTTGCTGCAAACGGGAGGCGGCTCATAAAATGCTGGAAGGATTTGAAAAATACCCTTATTACGAAGATGTGATAATTATTGAGTCTCTACGGGTTCAGGCTGAAATCTGAAGAAAACACTTAAGAACGTACCATCTGAGGCTCCTGATACTTACTGAGCCGTACCATTTTGCCCGCTTCTCTTGTAAGGGAGTCTTCGATAAGTCCGGATTGAGTGATAACGCCATTGGCATTACCTGTCGAAGCAACAGCGACTTTTGGTCAATCGTTCGTCAGGCAGTGGGCCGGGCATTTTACTGAAGGCGGAAGTGGACCGGGCATTTTACTGAAGGGCGGGGCGTTTTATTGATGTGTTCCTGTGAGTTTTGTAAAGAAACTTTCCGATTATGTAAATTTGAGCAGAACATTGAAAGACAGCCGCCACAAGGAGAAAGATAATGAAGCCATCTGTTAGCAAAATCTTTGGAGATAAATTTAATCCTGAGGTCAGATGTGCAGTCGGAGATGACGATTCATTTCAGATATGTGCCTATGGTAAGTGCACTGAATTAATGGCATTTAAGATTGATACAAAAAGTAAATCTTTTGTAAAGCATAAGAAGTTGCTGGATCGTCCGGGACTGATATTTCACATCACAAAAACATACGATTATGTCGTCGCCTCTCCTGATGAAGGCAGTGTCACAGCAGATAACTCAGTCATACAGGAGCTTTCCACCATTATTGACGGATCATCTCCTGATAAAGACTATCCCACAGTAGGCTGCTCAATAAGAGAGATTGTTTCCACCATTGGGACAAGCTCGAGTCTTTATGAGGATCTTGAACGTTATTATTCTGATACCAGCAGCAAAGTTCTGTGCCTTGCTGTGGATGAAAGTCTCCTTGACAGCAGGGGACTTGCCTGTCTGGCTGTGACTTTCTGTATAGTGTTAAATGGCGGAGCAGAAACAGTGAGATCCAGGGACTTGATCTGTAGAGAAGCCAGCATATTGTCCGGAGACACTTGTTTTTATCTGAGAAATTCTGAGTTTGAGCATGCAGACGAGGTCTATGAATATGCTTTCCAAATGCTTAAGAAATATGACAGTACTGCTTTCGAAGAGCCTTCATTCATGATATGCCCTTCACCTGACATTTTTTTCATATGCAGATTATTAAGGGTAAGATATTTTGGAAAGGAGATTCTTGCCTCTGTAGAAAATTATATAAAGCATACAGCACCCTATGTTCGTATTCGTAAGGGATCGCTTATTCTGGTCCTTGATAAGGAGCAGCCTGCTCAGGTCGATAAAAGGCTCATCTGGGTCCCGCAGCAGATGAACTATCTTATCAGTGATCTTAAGGACAGGAAGATGCTTGTTCCTGTTGACGACAGTCAGCTGCGCAGTTTTGTCTCATATGTTTCAGAGAAAATTCCTGAGGTATCAGATATCAGATATAAGATTTACAGACTGTGTGAGGACGTTGTCTGTAACAGTGAAAACAGAGCTGGGGTGTTCATAAATGGCGGTTTAAATCTCCCGTTTGAGCAGTGCTGGACATACAAGGATACTCACTTCAATTACTCAACCGGAAAGGAGGCTGACAGATCATCAGGCGATGTCTTTTTCTATCAGCTCTGGGACCAGCAGATTGTCCAGTTGTGTTATGGCTCCAGGATTGACGGTCTAATCGGCCGTAGTGCCGAGCAAAAACAGTATCTAAAAGAGCTTACAGGACAGAAGCGCCTTAAAAAGATTCACGGCGGCTACATGCTGATGGAGGACATGTTCTTTAGCAGTTGCGCTCAGGCTGCATCGTTCATATGTGCAAACGCCACAGACAAAAAGGATCTGTTCGTAAAAAATACCCGCAGATTAGGTTATCTGTAGTCAGCTGCCTGTAACTGGTACATGGCAATTGCCGTTTTCCTACATGTTCAAATTGAGCGTCAGGTACCTAATCAGGCACAAGGGGCACGCTGCCCGGGGCTCCGGATCCCCATAGTCCCGATCCCCGGATCCCAGGCTCCCCATAGTCCCGATCCCCGGAGCCCAGGCTCCCCATAGTCCCTATGCCCGGGGCTCATGCTCCCCATAGTCCCGATGCCCGGGGCTCATGCTCCCCGTAGTCCCGATCCCCGGAGATCATGCTGCTCATAGTCCCGATCCCCGGGGAGCATACTCTCCGGAGCTACCGATGCCCGTAGTCAAAATTGTCGGTCGGTCTGCGCACGTACCACTGATACCTTGAAGCTCACTGTGATCTGACGCCAGGCGTCCACATACCCAGATGGCCGCAGGTCCCAAATCCTGAAGGATGATTGAGATTTAATGGACAGGGCTGCCTTCTGTCATGTGGCCAGTTAATCTCAGCTTTCAATTGCACTTTGCCATTTTGCTTCCATAAGGTTTTATAAATACATCTCATTGAGCATTCGTGCTGACCTGGGCAGGCAAATGCCTGCACCATGGCTGCAGACACTGTTATTTAGCCACCTGAACTGACACTGTGACTGTCTATCCGTTCCTGCAATCCAGATAGAGCCCTTCGTAATCAACACGCCTTCTTCCAGCCTCTCTGTCATATCATCCCATGGCATCATGCCGCTCTAAAGCGCAACACTGGCTGACCACAATTTACAGGCAGGCTCAGGAGCGGTCTGCAGCAGAGCTGGACGGGGGCAGGGAATCTGGTCTTGCACCATTGTCTTTCACTATCTGACAGCAGGCCAGCAGGCAGCATAGCGGTTTGCTGTCAGAGCATGTGGAAAACAATCATCTGCACCGAATTGGCTTTGGTTACGCCATTGCGCTGTCATTATGTGGATCATGCCAGCACAGCACGGTATCTGCACTGCTGTGCGGCATGCCGCGCATCGTCAGTGCAGCTGTCGAGCCATGCAGTGTGGTGACAGACGCCATGTTGTGCTTACATGCAGTGATGCTGATGCTTGATAATTGGCCGGAGCTGGAGCCGGAGGCGGGGTTGGGCATGGTCAGGGTGGCATAATAAGTATGGATTGTGGTCGGGATCGTCTCCCCTTTAAAGGGAAAGTATATGATACTGTTAAGCTAATCATGTTTGCTCAGCCATATTGCTGTAAGATAGAACAGGTTGCGGAGCTGTCTTTTCTGTCAGGTCATTTTGGCGTCAGATCTGTCACAGCTGTCACTTTATGGCAAAGTGTCTGTAAAACGCTGACGCCGCCATGGGATAATGATTTTTCAGTCAAACAGTCACCATACGGTTTACCACAACAGGGCCTGCGTGGGCTTTAGCGTGTTTTGTCTTCGAGGCTTACAGCTGTAAGTAACGTTCAGGTCAGGGGTATTTTATGAGTAATGATAGTAATAACTCCATTCGTGAAGTTTTTCTGCACATGTACAATAACATCTCCCCTGATGCTGTCATGGAGACACATCGTGGAGAGAGCCTGATTTCAGGTAACTTTGCTGATGATGAATTTGGCTTTGCCGGTACCGATGCCGACATCGAGGTGCCCGGCGAGATGTTTGACGGCCAGCCTGAAAGCCGTGATATCGAGACAGCTGATGACAATGATTTGCTCCTGCCTGAATCTCAGGTAAGAGGAAGCAAAGATGACTCTGTCAGCTCAGATGAGTCTGAAGAGCTAAGTCTTGATGATCTTGATGCCAGCCTGATGGATGCTGCCGCAGATCGCATTATTGATATTCTTGAGAACAACAGGCCTGACTTTTCCGCTGAAGAGGGCACTTTCGACTGTGATGGTTCCAGCTCTGGAGCCGCCGGTGGCGCCAGCCAGTGCACTGGTGAGACCAGAGGTGATTCCCTCAGCGGGGAAAGCGACATAATGAGTGATTTGCCTGATGTCAGCGATTTGGGAATTGATTCAGGAATGCTTCGCAACATTGAAGATCCTGATGAGGTAATTTCCCGGCTGCAGAGCATGCGCGCCGGCAAATCATATGATGACGACCAGGAGTTCCGTCTCAATCTGGTTATCCAGCGTATCGAAGAGCTCAAAGCATGGCGTAATAACAGTGTCTCATGGGGCAAGGACATTGACGGTAACAGTTCTGCATATGTTGAGGACTGCAGCTGCAATGCAGGAAGTCAGATGTGCAGCCGCTCAGGTACCTGCATGCCTCAGTGCCCTGACTGTGACCATACTGTAATTGGTACCTCAACTGAACGTGCTGCCGAGACTCTGACTTTCAAGCGCATAAGAGATGAAAAGGAGTATGCAAGTCAGACCCTGATCGGCTCACCGCTTGACTGTGCATTTGTGGCTCAGCAGTCTCCTGATGCTCTGGTAAGTGCAGTCCGTATCCCTTTCAGACATAACCTCGATCTGGACATGAGGGAGCTGCTTGATCATGGTGGTATGTTCTTTGTCACCGGTTCAGAGCCTGGTTTCTTCTCATTTACCTCCAATCTGTCAGCTCAGTTTGACAAGTACTGCAACCAGAACTACACCTATAACTGTGTCTTCAATGCTGTAGTGCTGCGTACTGACGTTATTGACCCTGTGGTCAGCAATTATGTTTGCAGAATGCTGACCTACATGTATCTTTTCTATCAGGGTCGCGAGCTGCACCAATACAGCTACCCTTCAAGCTTTGCCCTTACCGGAAACGAATTCCGTGAGGCATCCCGTCTTATTGAACAGGCCAGAGTGGTACTTAAGACCATCAGCCCTGATATCTTTAAAGGCCGTCAGCCATGGAATAAAGAGTTCTGTGCTTCAGGCCGTTCTGTCATCAGCTCCAGCCTCAATCTTCAATATGGTGACAGTGCCGTTAAATGCTGGCGTGAGGACTTTTTCAACCAGACCGGCCCGGCCGTACGTATCCACAAAGGCGCTCAAATCTGGGTGGGCAAGGGCCGTAGACTGCCTGACGAGGTTATTGATCTCTGGCAGCGTCTGCTCTACGAGGGCAACATGGTCAGGTCTAAGGGCCGGGGCCGCCAGTATTACACTCTGCTTGATGACATATATCTGGGCGGAGGCTGGCTGGCCAGCTATTTCCTGGCCGGCAGCCGCCATGATGATGTTGTGCCTGACGTATGGACCAGATGCCGCCGTTATCAGCTGCACAGCCGCCTTGATAAAGCACGCATTGACTGCACCTTTGCCCAGACCATCACCAGAGGGGTAAAAGAAGTCATGCTCTTTGCTGGCAGCAAAGTGGCATCACGTGATGCACCGGGTACTGACACTAAGGTTCAGGCACTCAAGGATGAGCTCATTGCCAGTGGCCGCATGAAAGACAATGGCATCTGCGCTCAGCTCACAGATGATGTGCTTTTTGCCCGCAGTGCCGAGGCTTCAGCTTTCATATCCGGCAACAAAAAGGACGCAGCCGCCCTGTGGAAGCTCAAAACTGTCCACTCACTCTGACATAACAGGGCCAGGCTTCAGGCCAGCGCCATGGCATCAGCAAGCCTGGGCCTGCAATGCCCTTGGCTAAACTGAGCTGACGCTGCGTACAGCGCAATGACTCAGGCCAGCTGCCCGCTCAGAACATGGTCAGCCTTGCGTATGCGGCAGGTCGTCATGGAAGCTGCTGTAATGGCGGGGCCATGGGCAAAAACCTCAACCTTTTGCAGGTAGCCCATGTGCGTAGTAGCACCTGTGCGCAGTAGCACATATGCGCAGGGCTTACGGGGCGCAGTCCCCCGGTCAGGGGGCAGACAGGTTTACCTTAAGGAATTGTTTTCCGGACAGGACAACAGACACATAAGCATGCTGCTCATAAAGGGCAGTCAGGAAGGTTAATATGACGAAAAAAGCTGCTACTTACGAGCCGTCAGTCCAGCTTCACATGATAGAGGGGCAGGAAAAGGGCCCTTTTGTGTCTGACTTCGGTCCTGACAGTCCTGTCATTTGCTGTGCATTGCCGCTTGATCAGGAAATTGATGAGTTTCTTGAGAGCGTTCTCAGTGAGGGCGGATTGTGGTTTGTCGACAGCAGCGAGCAGATTGAGCCGGCCTGGGTGCCTAATCTTCTGGACTGCTTTGTCGAGCTGGCTTCATCAGACAGATACAAGGGCAAGACCTTTATCTGCATTGCTGTAAGAACCATAGCCATTGACCCTCAGGTATATTACTACCTGCAGACTGTCTTAAAGCCGCTGGTATGGTTCCACCTTGGCTATCCAATGTATATGGATCAGGTGGAAAACAGCTACGCCCTTACCGGACCTGAGTTTCGTGAGGGGCAGAAGCTGATCAGATGGGTACAGGAGGAGCTCAATACCTTCTGGAAGAATTTTATGGGCGGTCTGCAGCCTGTACAGCTCTTTCAGTCTCATAAGAGCCTGTGCCGCCAGTATTCCTTTATCAATGAGGGAGGCATCAAGGCATGGTATGAAGAGTTCTTCAATCATGTATCCTATGCCACCCGCATTCAAAAGGGTTCCATCATCTGCCTTGATGATGCCAGGGTGGAGTGCAAAATAACCGCCGGTCTGCGTCAGCGTGTTATTGATAATGGTCTGGCCTCCCATATTGAGGGCGGATGCGGCAATCTGTACATGCTGCTTGATGATGTCTATCTGGCCTCCTACTCCATGGCCGCCCCTTTTATGGCCGGTGATGAAAAGGGTGAAACCCTGCTGTGGTCAAGTGAGCCATGTTCTACATGGTATCTGGCTCAGAGCGTGGGCAATGTCTGGCTGGACTGCGAGTTCTCTCTGACCAGGGGAACAGGCCTGAAAAAAGTAATGCTCCACAAGGGCAGCATGGTCACCTCTCCAGATGATCCGGCCTGCTCTGATAAGATAAGGGAGCTCAAGAAGACCATGGTCAAAGAAGGACGTCTTAGCGACCATGGAACAGGTGCCACCCTGACCGATGATGTAGCCTTCGAGCGCCAGTCTGATGCTGCCGCATTTATCGCAGGCAACCTGTCAGCAGGCCGCACTCTGTGGCGCAGAAAGTGGAAGGTAGCCCTGCGCTGATCTGATCCTCCAGCTCAAATACCCCGGCACCGTGCTGGAACATGCAGCAGCACGCAGCCAGCACTAATCACGTAGCCATTCATGCCCTCAGCCCCTGACCTTGTCAGGGGCTGAGCCATATCTGGCCTGCACAATCGTCCTCAGGCCGCTGCAGGCTGGACTGAGGCAGCGCATCTTTGGCCCTGCGCCTGCCAGTGTCATAACACACCGGTCCTGCACCCCTTCATTATGGCCGCCACAGTCAGGACATGAGGGAGCCATGGAGATCTGTATCAGGCACGACTTCGGTTCAGTCCCCTGGTTGCTCTCATGCATGGCGTCAATGGATTCATCGCCGACAGGTGACTGCCTGCAGATCATATTTGAGGCAATATTCTTATCTGGTAACTGGGATCTATGGCATAGATGTGCGAATTTGCTGCACATGCCCGATAATTAGCGCCCTGATGGTGATAACATGTTAAATGTTATCACCACAGGGGCCGACCGCAGGGCGGAGTCCTGTGTTTGTCCTGTCCGTTTGCCAGGTGCTTCAGTCACCATCAACATGGCAGACAGGGCCATACAAAGACAATGGTCTGATGCCCGAGCAGAAGGCATCAAAGCGCGCAGCGCCAGGTGCAGGCATCATGTATGCCACGCTGTCTGATGCTGTTTGAGCCAGCTTGCCTGTTTGCAATTTCGTCAGTTTGTCTGTCCGTAAGCAATCCTGAAAGGCTTTGTTGTGTGCAGGACCAGCATATACCGGGCAGCCAGTGACTTTACTGCTGTAAGTATGGGGATGGGACATAAGCACTGACCTGCGCAGGATCTGTCACAGGACGCACTGACTGATAAGTCATTGATGTCACCGTCTGTATTGTTTCTTCCTGCTGTTTTCTTTCTGGCTGCCCGCATGCTGCAGCGCTTTGTCAGGCGCTCATTAAAAAGCTGTACCGGCGGCTGTGCCCTTGACAGAACTCAAGCTGTCTGGGCCGACACATGCTTTCTAAGGCGGTTATGCCCTTTTAGGGGAGGGGCCGTCAGTTTTTTTAATCAGATAAACTTCCTGTCAACATAATTATCCACCTCTGCCATGAGCCAGTCCAAAACCTCATTGGTAAAAGGCTCAGGGCTCTGTTAATGTCCACATCTGGTCCCTGACCTGTGCATCCCATACAGCAAGGTGCTTTGCTGTAAGCCATATACTGCACCGCTGTAATTATGCCAGGAATTGTCGTGTCCGTGATCCGGCCAGTCTGACCGGGCGGGATCATGACGTTTGCGCCAGTGCGTCACAGCCGTGGCATTGCTGCGCCTGTATGCCCCGGCTGCACTGTAAGTACTGCAGCATCAGGCGGGAGCTGGCAGTCAGGATGGAAGGAGCAATTAACAGCTGACTGTGTTTCAGGCAGACAGGTCATCCCGCAACTTTAGGAGTGCGACAGGAGATAAGTTAATTTCCGGCCGGGACCGCAACAGTCCGGCTGACGATCCTGTACTACGTAAGGTGATTCTATGCAACTGAGCGGAAATTCCATCAATCTCGTCTGTGATGACTACAATGCCACCATTGTGACCATGGGTGGTGCTGTAGCCAGTCTCAGATACATGGGCCATCACATTATCATGCCATTCAAGCCTGATGTTATTCCTGCAGGCCATATGGGCAAGGTGCTGGCTCCATGGCCGGATCGCCTCGTCGATGGCCGTTATCTCTTTGAAAACAAGTACTATCAGGTACCTGTAGATGACATTGAGAATATGACAGCCAATCACGGTCTGGTTGCCTGGAAAGAGTGGCACATTTCATCAATTTCTCCTACCGCTCTGGTACTTAAGACCTATGTAAGCCCTATTTATGGCTATCCTTTCCTCATTGACCTGTCCGTAAACTATGAGGTAATCAACGGCATGGGCCTGAAAGTGGATATCACTGCCACCAACATTGGAAAGATAGACGCTCCTTACGGCGTAGGCATGCATCCATATCTGACCTGTGAGGGGGAGACTATTGATACCTGCCGTCTGACCATGCCATACAAGGAGGTATATACCCTCAACGAGCGCAAGATCGCTGACAGGCTGGTGCCTGTTGATGACCTGGGATTTAACTTCACATCCGAGCGCGTCATTGGCGATACCCAGATGGACCATACCTTCGCCTCTCCTGATGCTACTCATATGAACACAGTGTTGCTGGAGAACCGTGACCTCAAGGTCTACTGTAAGACCAATGCGCCTTACATGCAGATCTTTACTCCACCTTTCCTCAATCGCAAGTGTCTTGCAGTAGCACCAATGAGCTGTCCATCCAATGCCTTTAACAATGGCACCGGACTTATCGTGCTCAAGCCACGTCAGTACCACACCCTGACCTACATCATTGGCGCTCTCAAGCAGGTGGTATAACTGCAGCACCATGAGCCATCCCTTAAGGCTGCAGACCAGACTTTGCAGCTTCAGCTGCAGCCACAGCCGCAGCTGAAACTGCAGCCGAAACTGCAGCCACAGCCGCAGCTCAAACTGCGGCCTGAGTGTCAGCGGCCGCCGGGCGGATGATGCACCAGGCTCAGCTCTCAGATCGTGAGTTACCTGCAGTAATAAGTCAATTCAGCCAGCCTGTCGACTTATGGCTGTCTGCTGGCAGAAAAACAAAGCCCCGCAATCTTTGCAGATTACGGGGCTTTGTATTATTGAAAATCGCAGAATGAGCTGACCTTAAAGTACAGGACGGAAAAGACAGTCATTTGATGATGACGATGACCATTGATCTGCCGGATCTGCAGGCCTTATCTCAGCATACATAGCTGATATGTGTCAATCAACTTTATATTCAGTTTTGTAAAGAAAAATGAAGTCAGAATCCGTTCCTGTCTGCCAGGCTGACTGCAGCCTGCAGCCTGCAGCCTGCAGGCAGCAAGTTGCTGGTCCAGCAGGTCAGGCTACAGCCGTCATTTAGACTGTCAGAAAAGGACGGTCGAGCTCATAAACCTTTACGTCGCGAATGGCAGCAGTGCCATTGGTGGCATAGAGGGAAACATTATGATCAGCGCCGAAGAAATTGGTGGTCATGACGTCATGACCATGATCGACGAATACCTCAATTGATGAGCTGTCGATAAAGATATGCAGCTCGTGTTCTTTATCCCACTCAAGCGGCAGGGCACGATATGAAGTAGCATTCAGATCAGTGCGGAACATAGTCAGAGTACGGGTCTGACGATCAACAAAGAGGCGTATGGAATTGCCTATGGCCAGACCATACTGCTCGGCATCATTATCAGAAGGCTTGAATTTCATCAGGAGTTCGAGTGCTGAGCTGTTGTTAATATGCTTAACAGTGCTGGTAAGTCTGGTAGCAGTGTTATCAAAGCTGTACTCCTTAAGACGCAGACTCTTTGTTTCTTCTACTGGCTGCTGGTAAAGGTGACCATCCTTCCAGGTGATTACGCGTGGCAGAGTCAGAGCTCCACACCAGCGATCCGGTGCGGAAAGATATGGCAGACGCCACATGTTCATCCAGGCAATTACCACGCGGCGGCCATCAGGAGTGGCAGTGGACTGGGTGGCATAGAAGTCATGGCCACGGTCAACCTCATACAGCTTTGAATCTGGAACAAAGTTGAGGCCATCAAAGGAACCTGACTGCCATGAATTTACTGAAGTATTCTGGCGGGTATAGCCCTCAGGTGCCTGACCCATTGGTGAAGTAGCAAGCACCCATTTATTATCATTGACCTCAAAGAAGTCTGGGCACTCATACATGAAGGCCTGATCTTCCATCTCTTTGATGATGGAGATCTGCTTCCAGTTCTTGAGATCTTCAGAGACGTACTGTCTGATTTCACCGGCGCCCTGCAGATTGGTAACGCCAAAAACTACACGGAACTGGCCTTTGTCGTCTTTCCATACCTTTGGATCACGGAAATTAGTAATGCCATCTTCAGGCTCGATAACAGTACCCAGCTTGGTAAAGTTGATGCCGTCTTCAGATACGGCAAGTGCCTGAACCTCACGGACCTGAGAGTTGTCACCTTCAGCTCCGGTAACCACATGGCCTGTATACATAAGATAAAGCTTACCGTCATGCTCGATAGCAGAGCCTGAAAAGCATCCGTCCTTGTCAAAGTCCTCAGAAGGTGCAAGGGCAACTGGTACATGCTCCCAGTGAATCAGGTCGTCAGATACTGCATGGCCCCAGTGCATTGGTCCCCATTGAGCATCGTATGGGTAGAACTGATAGAAGATGTGATATTTGCCCAGAGCATAGCAAAAGCCATTAGGGTCATTAATCCATCCGGTGCGTGCTGCCAGGTGATAGCCAGGGTACAGACGACGATTTACCTCATTAGAGTGGGATTCGATGTACTCATTGGCTTTGTTTACGAGTTCCTGATGTCTCTTATGATCCATTTTCAAACCTCTGATCTAAGCTGTTTAATCTGTGCTTTACCGCCATTTGCCTTTTCAGGACATGCCTTTGTAACTTTGTAATGCAGTTGCTGTGTTATCAGGAGCAACCTGGCTCCAGGGGCACTCAGCCCACTGCCAGGTTCGGATCAGCCTGTCCAGGATCTGTCCTGCAGCGACAGGCAGGGAGCCCCTACAGTGCAGCCAGAGCGACGGCTCTGAGCTTATTCAGGCCCGACCTTGCCTGGTCTGCCCAGCCCAGCCCTGACTGGCAAGGCGCCAGCCATCTGTGCTCAGCTCTCTCCTGTTGTTCATATGAACAGGCATGGTTTCATCATCTGACTGATTTCAGTCATTCGTCAGTCAGTAAGTCAGTAATTAAGTCAGTTACTGGACTGACAGCTCTGACCTGACCTCTACAATGGCGTAAAGATATGAAATTAAATTCAAAACAGGAGCAGGTCGCAGGCAACGCTGGAGGCCCGCTGTCTGCCTGTTTTAAGAAATACTTTATAAAACGGCAAATGAACCGTACAAACCTGTGCCATAACTGTTTATTAATCATACAGCTGGATGTATGAGAGTGAAAGGTCAGACACAGTGATGAGTTAATTATACTCAGCAAGCGTCACCACTCTATTTGAAGCCCGGCCCGGCTACTGAGCAGCATGCAGCATCAGTTTCACTGGCTGCAGCATATGCTGCCACGGCAGCCGCATACGTTGCCACTGGCAGCCGCATACGTTGCCTGGTTTCTACATACGCTGCCACCGGCAACAGCATACGTTGTGCCGGCGGCTGGGGCAGATACAGCCTATGGGGGCAGCATCTGACTCATCACTGTCTGCAGCTTCAGCTGCAGACCATGGCAAGTCTCAGGGCTGACTCAGCCATATGTTTTTATACAGTTGCTGGTTTATTTGATGCTCTTCTCGCTGGTACCTTCCAGAGTCTTACTGGTCAGCAGGAAGATGGAAAGAACAGTGGTTACTGCCACCAGTGCCGACATCATAAGGTAGGTCTGAGAGAATCCAATGGTGTCATACAGATAGCCGGCAGCTGGTGCCAGTGCTGCACCGATAATCTGACCAATCATGACAAAGGCCACCAGGTATACAGTTGCTGAAAGGGCTGGATTGAAGCGGGTAGTGATGTATTTAAAGAATGATATAAGCACCATCGGAACTTCAGGAGCATGCAGAAGCTTTACTGCTGAGATGGCCCATGGGCTGTCGACCAGTCCTGAACCGCCAATACGGACAAACATAATGCAGCCGGCAACGATAAGGCCATTTTTAGCACCTATTTTGTTAACGACAAAAGGTGCTGCAAATGTGCATGCTGCCTCGAGAAACACCTGAGTAGAGTTAAGGAATCCATACATGCGAGTGCCTTCGGCAGCGTCTTCAAACTTGGATACAAAGTACACCATAAACTGCTGGTCGTAGACGCCGTATATGGATGCTCCCAGAACATAAACAATTACTGCCCAGAATGAGCCCATACGTGCAAGACGGCCAATTTCAGAGAAAGATGCCTTTGACTGAGCACTTTCCTGGTAGTTATCCAGCATCTTCTTTGAGTAGTCCTTAGCCGAATTGAGCATGAAGAGCAGTATGAGGAAGATGATGCCGGCGATTGATGAGATGATGAAGTTGTAGTGCGGGTTGATATTAATCAGGATGCCTGTAACAGCTACTGCAGAGGCCCAGCCCAGAGCACCAAAGGTTCTGGCAAAGCCAAACTCAAAGCCGGCAACACGACCAAAGCGCTCGGTATAAGATTCAAGGGCACCTACACCTGCATTGAAAGTAAAGCCCATGAAAATACCGATGGCTACACCGCCAAGAATTACACTTCTCTCAAGAGCCGGCTCAACTATGAATATGTAGTAAGGACCGGCCAGGGCCATAAGGATACCTACAAAGGCCAGCAGATTGCGGCGCAGAATCAGACGATCCTGAATCATGCCATATACAGGGGAGAGGCAAAGAGCGGTCACAGAGAATACAGCATAGGCAAATCCGATTTCTGAACCACTGAGCTTAAAGAACTCCTTGAGCCATACTGCCAGTAATGAGTAACAGCCAGCCCAGGAAATGAAGAAGAAATAGAGCATAAGGGAAAGAAGGTAGAATTCTTTACCCATACTGCGCATAGTGCTCAGAAAAGACTTATCGCTCATAGCATATTTTCCATTTTGCAGAGTACCTCCTGAAGTGTTGCCGCCGTGCGTAGTTGAGCTCGGCTTTGAATGAAGCACGCCAATGAATTGCAGCAATGTAATGCATCATTCATCAATCATGGAGGCAAGTTTGCAGACATACATGTTAAACATGGCTAAGTCCTGATTGCTCTGGCCGTTGGCTAACCTCAGTAGAGTGGCCGCCGTAAAGCATGGCTTCACCGCAAGGAACAACTGCTTAAGGCCTGAAAATGTAAGGACGAAACCGCAGGACTAATGGTTCAGGGGTAAAAGCAGGGGGCGTTTATGTCATCGTCTAAGCCGCATCCTGATTTCTGACCTGTGATTACTTTTGTGCATATCAATGCAACAAATGCAAAAAGTAATGCAACAATGAAAATATAATGCAAAATTTGCATAAAATCGCGCAATGCTTTTTCAATAAAATGTGAAGTGCATCAAATAATTTTCCAGAGAAAAACGCTGCCAAATACAGCTATAAGTGTATAAAAGTCTTTTATATAAGCCATTCTTGAACCATTTAGACATGACCTGGATCATGCGTAAGCAGTTATGTTTCAAGCAGCGATAAAATAATGCGAATAAAAACACTGCCTTAGGCAAAAATGCCTAATCTAGATAAGATAACGACCGGGTTCTTGTGGTTAGCGTGAGCTTACTTGAGATAACGTTACTGGTAAAATCTTGCTCTAAATAGTGATATATCAATGCAACAAATTTCAGTTGTATGCAACAAATCGGTCAATTCTGCAAATAATGCAAAATTTGCAGTAAACCGGTATGTTGAGCGGTCTTCAATATAATGACAGACTGGGCCAATGCCTGATTGTTAAGGCTGTTTCAGCTCAATGGCCTGCTTAGCTCCTGAGCAGATCTGCTGGCAGGTCAGGAAGTAGAAAGGCACAGCTTAAGGAAATGATGAGCATCCTTCAAAAAGAACGATCATCTTATGCTCACAGCCTTATTCAGGCGGGCAGCGATGTCCAGGCAAACTCAACATCAGAGCGTGACTTAAGAATTGTAATGGATATGAAGTACTAAAGCTGTGCGGGTATGCTCACTGTGCAAGTAAGCAGTAGCAGTTCAGCCGTATGACTTTATTGTAATGCACACAACAGATCAACACCTGCGTTTGCCTCCAGCCCCTGCCATGTTTCAGATCAGATGATGCTTTATGCCTGCTGACCATTATGGCATGTCAGACTTAATGCTGAAGAAGTCAGCACTGCACATCCATATCCCGTAGAGCCAGACCTGCACGGCCAGGTGCGGACCATCAGAACCACACTGCCTGATGCCGGACGGTAAGGCCTGCATTGGCCTTATACCAGGATGTGTAAAGTGCATGGACGGATGCCGGGAGTTCATAACCACTCTGACTGATGCCGGACGGCGTGGCCTGCATTGGCCTTATGCCAGGATATGTAAAGTGCACGGACGTATGCCGGGAGCTCATAACCGCGCGGCCTGATGGCCGACTGCCATGCCTGCATTGGCCTTATGCCAGGATGTGTAAAGTGCACGGACGGATGCCGGGAGTTCAGAACCGCACGGCCTGATGGCCGACTGCCATGCCTGCATTGGCCTTATGCCAGGATGTGTAAAGTGCACGGACGGATGCCGGGAGTTCAGAACCGCACGGCATGGAGCGAGACTATAGAACGGCCTCGACAAAAGTTGTAAGGTCAGGCCTGCATGGCCAGGTGCGTGGCATCTGCACAGTACGGTCTGATGCCGGAATGGCAGGACCTGAAGGGGCGAATACCGCAGGGACAGCACTGCATGGGGCGAATGGCGCAGGGACAGGACTGCGTTGGACGAATGCCGCAGGGACAGGTCTGCATGGGGCGAATGCCGCAGGGACAGGACTGAATGGGGCGAATGCCGCAGGGACAGGACTGAATGGGACGAATGCCGCAGGGACAGGACTGCATGGGACGAATGCCGCAGGGACAGGACTGCATGGGGCGAATGCCGCAGGGACAGGACCTCATGGGGTGAATACCGTGAGGCCTGTATTGCAGTGGAGGTATTACAGTAAGCAAGGATTGTAAGTACCGATGTCATGCCGCAGCTCTGCGTGGCAGTAGTCAGGCCAGGTGAGGGGATCTGATGGGGGTGAAGCTGGCGCAGGAGGGCGTTGACAGTCTGTGCAAGTTTAAGGAGTCTTAACAGCAGCTTTACACACAGTAGAACGTTTACATTCACAGGCGTGCCTGTACAAACAAATCATGCGTAATGTGATGCAGGTTAAAAAACAGGGGGTCAAAAAGTTCCCTGGTCATGCAAAATTTTTTTCAAAGTCAGTTGTTGTCTTTATTTTGTCCATGTCTGAGGCAGAGATGGCCTGAGATCGTTTAATGGCTGCAAATCCTTATGGAGCCTGGTTTTAAGGGCTTTTTATGACCTGAGTGCTTTCAGGCAATAATGTGATGCATCTCGTGAATCAGAGATCTTCTATGGAAGAAGTGGCGGTTGTCAGACAAGCTGGCGTTTAAAAATCGATAAACGGCTAAATATGGAAGTCCTGCAAAGCCCTTAAATAGCCCGTTGTCACTCAGAAAATTCAGGCTGTGAAAAATAATTGAATTTTCCATAGAAATTAAGAACCGTTTGTGAGAAAGTATATATACGATCTCGTGAGTATGGGAGTGCGACGACCGTCTGGTCACCTCATTACTAAGAGGGTTTTGAGGCCTGGACAGTTCTGAACACGTTTGCACTGTGCGATCGGGTCCAGGAGGGGAAGTTCGCTTTCTTTCCGATTTCTATAAAGCCTCTTCACTGGCCTTCCTTTATTGGGAGGCTAACAGGCCGTTTAGAGTGCAACGCGAGTCATGCTCAGGTATGTGCGTAAGCCTGGTATGATCAAGTGCTTCAAAGTCGGAGCTCTAGCGGTTTGGTCTTGGTCTGGAGATGAGCAGTGCCTTAGCCTCTATGGTGGAGGAAGTGGTGCTGTATAAAGGCAGAACATTCGTATCGACGAAGCCAAAAGGAAAGTACTAGCCTTGCGGGGGAAGCGATATGCCTGATGTATAGTCTTTTCATATACATGCCAGGACAGGAGGCTTTATCGAAGCAATTTGATAAAGCCTCAATTGTCTGCATGTCACATTCGACCTATAGCTTGTACTTTAACGATACTACGGTTTTACCAGGTACTCTTAGCAAAGATTTCTCTCTCATCCATCATGCATGAGCACATTTTGACTCAGCAGAAGAGCAAGACCAATCCCCCTGATTAAGCAGATCAAGGAGACAAACTTAATAAAAGGACATCAAACAGGATATCACACATAAAATCAGAGCTGCGGCTCTTTTTTTATGCCTGTAATATATACCTAGTCTCCCAGTTCCGGACCACATCCCCAACTCAATCCCTTCTTCACCCCTGCCTTGTCAGTCCATCCCCGACCTGCTTCACAGCCACACGGTTGACATCAGCAGGGCACCTGACCACCCCTTACCTCTCCAGACCTTGGCGGAAGCTTGAGCGGCAAGCTCAAACTGTTATGCCATTTTTTATCCGCATAAGTTTTGTCCAGACAAGTTAGACAGGGCAGATCCGGCTCCAGCCAGACCATGGCGTCTGTCCGCAGCCAGACCATGGCGTTCTGCCCACAGCCATAGCATGGCGTTATGTCCGGAGCCAGACCATGGCAGAGCGGCTCTCAACCAGACAATGGCAGAACGGCTTTCAGGCAGACCATGAACGTCATGGCCTAAGTCAGAGCATGACTGGGGCAGCTCCACTACCACTTTTCAGATGCCACGAAAGCAAGTCCAGATCAATAAGAGCACGACAACCACCTGCAGATCAAAGCACCGTATCCATGCTCGTCTAATACCGCCACTGACCTTTCTGTCATCACCATCACCTCAGCCCACGACTTAATTCTCACCAGTCACTAAGGTCATAACCATGTCTTGTTCTGGCTTGCTATTCAGACCAGCACGACAACCGTACTATGGGCAGCATGACCGGCGTTATCCCGTTACCAAGCCAGCTCCATTGGGCCAGTAAACGCCCTTGCTCAGCCAGCATCCCCATAAGCTGAGATACACCGGAGCAGAGCAGGTTCCGATGTTTCCGCGCATACAGGCATTGGATTTGCGCTCTTCTCCAGTCTAAAACGGTATGAAGGCGCATAGTGCAGGGTAGCATGGCAGGAGGGCTGCAGGACAGCAAGGTCCTGCATAACAGGACTGCAGATCAGAACTTGCAACTACAGCGAGGCCCGGCTGACTGTGTTGAATGGGACTCTTCGTTCTGAAGCAGACATCCATCCCAAAAAGTTCCTCACCTGGTGACTGAAACTGCTGGCTGTGAACACGCATACTCAATCTTGGTGGAGCTCAGAGAGTGCTCTTCAGTCTGTAGTCTGTCTTATGGCTGGAAGTGACAGAGCAGTATGGATGCACGCAGCATTATGGAGTGAGGTGGAGTGGTGTGGTGTACGGCAAGCCGTTTGCTTATTTGTACCATGGCCTCAGATAAAGCATGAGCACAACTCAACCAGTTCATTACAGTAATTAGACACTTTATAAACCAATTTGTATCGTTTCATATGATCAGGCCGGTTTGAGCTCGGAGTTGTGACGGCTAACATTTTTTCTGTCTGTGCTCATCAGCTTCACGAGCATGCCGCCAGCATAAAATCGTCTTGCTGCCATCACATGACATGAATCATCGGCCTTTGAGATGGTGTTGGTAAATATACTTTCCAAAGTAAATTGTAAAGACAATATATTCAGAAGAGCTGGTGCAGTCCTTACATGCCCATGAACTGTGACTGCCTGGCAACTGAGTTGAGTCATGATCCTCCTGCATTTATTGTCCTCTGTCTAACCTCTGGCATAAGCTTGAGCTGCCCATGCGTCTCCCGAGTATAATTGCATCAGCCAGATTACCCTTGAAGATGGCAGAATATTGGAGCACTGCTCAGCAACGGGCTGGGCGAATAATTAAGGCTTGCATGCAGTAAATCCTCGGTATTGAGCTGTATGGCCTTTCCAGACTTGAATCTGTATGGGCATAAAGTCGCAATGAAACCAGCCTAAGGTATTGATGGTGTGGCAGTCCAGGCGGCGGCCATAGCAGCAGCCTTTGATGCTGCCTGGGCTGCGGCGAGTGCTGCAGGATCTTACTGGGCTGGCTGTGGATGGCAGGAGATTGTTTCGGCTATATCTTAAAGGCTCAATTTGAAGGGGTACTGGTAGGCACATTTGTGGGCACTGTGTAGAGTGCGGCGCTGGAGATGCTTCAGCAAAACTTATTTGATATCCACTTATATCTTTATATTGGTCGATATGTCGGCAGATCAGAAGGACAAATTGCCTGTTTGAAAAAATCCGCCATATAGATAGATAAATATCAATATGTATGGACGAACGGAAAAGGTAATGGGGTACAGGATGTCTGGTTTGAAGATGTTGGGAGATGGATGGGATTGATGGGAGTGGTTTGGGGTGCCGTTGCGGCGGGGGGTGAAGTGAGATGGGGCTGGTTTGTGAGAGAAACCAGGAACTCCCGATACCTAACCTACAGAGTACCGGGAGACCATAGATGGGGCCCAGCCGAATCCGGACTTCCATCTTGTGGGCTGTACAGCTGGTGTGGTCTGCACAGCCCGGAAGGCGTAAATGCTCGTGTATTCGCCGATTGAGGTGTCGAGCGCCTCGAAAGTCTGATATTGACACTGTAATCAGCAGCCACCTGTGGGGCTGCCTCTTATTGAACGGCTCTGGGCGCGAAGCTTCAGGCCTGTATTAAATAAGAACTTTACCTTTCATAAACAGCAACAACCGGTCTCCTGAGATTACATAGAGGAGGAATGACACGGTTTTATGGGAGCGCATTGATCCGGTACGCTTCCAAACAACCTCTTTCTGGATATCGACGCTGCGCTATGCAGCTGTCTAAGGCAAGCAGGTTCAGAAAGCAGATTGCGGGCAAAGTTCATACAGTGTGTATCAGTGCTGAACATTGATTACAGAACCGGCCATTGAATGTCCTGTGTTAGTCGAATACCTTAACTGTTCCTCAGGCTGCCCGGTCAGCTCCTCAGGAACTCACCGGGAGGTGTACTGAGGGGCTGGCGGCCGGGGCCAGATACGAGGTGTAAGGCAACGGCTAATGCAGACGACAGACAACAAACTTTTTACCATCAGCCTGCAGTGCACCATGACCGGCCCTGTTTCAGGCTTGAGAGTCAGACTCTGCTCGAAATGAGGAGCAACGCCGGAGCATGATTAAATCCACGATGCTAACTGCCAGGCAGCTTGCCAGACCGTAGAGGTCAGGGACTTACTTTCAGCTGAGGTTCAAAGTTTAGTTCTTGTGCCCATCACAAAGCCTCAATAAGTGATGCCGCACGAATCAAAGTCAACGGGATAGAAATCCTAAAATAGCTTGCTCTGCATTTAGGATTTCCTGGCAGCACGGACTGCCAACAGCAGTTTAACGTACCAGTTCCGGGGACGGGCTGTGCAGAAACCTGCTGTCAGCTTCAACATCCTGAGTCTGTCGACATCTGCAGTGTCTGTGACAACTGGAGTCCGACTCCTTTTGGACATCTCTCCTGACAGTACAAGGTGTACTGTATCTGCCCCAACACATCATTATCATAGCTCTGCCCTACACCAGATACCGCTCTGCTTGAGATTACGGCGTCCCATAATGCCCCTTTGAACTTCATGCAGCTTTGCTGCACGAACAGGGCAAGTGGCATAGTTGATAATACTGCTGACAGGATAATCCGCTCTTTAGTAATTTGAGCAGATACCTCCCGGGCTGGCATGGAAGCTGTCTTTAACACAGCAGGTCAGGTAATGGCCCTGGCCAGAGCGCCGATAAAGACGGTCTTCCTGTGCGTTAGATTTGCCAATTGTGTATTTGGACGGGGGCATATAGCAAAAGTTCCAGCAAACGTAAAAAATTTTTTACACTTTGCAGATCATCATGTTTTTGCCCCATTTAAGCGCTTTTAGCAGGTTATCCCATGACTGCGGAAAACTGGCTGTTAGCTCAGCAGCTGCCGCATATTCATCAGGTTAATCATAAAGACATACCTGCGCACCTTGAGCTTGATGTTCCCATGAACGGTTCTGGACTTATCAAACTCTGGGATTAAGAAGCTGCAGCTCTGAAGCTGAGCTTTGAAGCCGCAGCTTTTAAGCACCGTGCCAGGCACCAGTATCAGGTACAGTAGCCGACCTGCGTTGGCGCAATAGCAGCGGCATGACCGTAAAAGCTGTGAGCACGTTGCAACAAATGTGCCCCGTTCCCCACAGCTAAGGGCTTTTACAAAAGGAAGGGCAAATAAAAGGCATTTGTGAAGTGCCATCCCGGAGCGTCATGAGCGCTTAGTGTCAGAATTGCGTACTCAGGTAAACTACGCCTCCCAAGCGACCTGACAGCGATAATTTTCAGCCTGCCATTGACCTCAAAGTGCAGCATGAAAAGGAGCATTGCTGCATGAAAAGGCGCAAGACTTTGCAAACAGCGTGCTGTTGGCCCTGCACCTGTCCAGACATAGAATTGAGCGTGTTCCTGTATTTACCGGGATTATGTGGGGCCGTAATGCCATGTACTGTACCGTCAGGCCCTGTACTGTCAGGCCCTGTTTAGGCACAGTTGCTGTACCGGTCGTAAACGGTTACGGTGATTTTCCTGAGGGCTGGAGACTTCAATACTGTACTGTCCAGCTTATGGCTCTACGCCGGGCTGTTGCATGGAGTTTTCAGCCTTACAGAGAGCACGGGAGCGCCGTGCGCTGAGTGCTTGTATGGACTGCCGGTATGGTGTCAGGCAGGGCCGACTGGACACAGGCAGGGCCGACTGGACACAGGCAGGGCAGACTGATGACAGGTAAAGCGGGCCTGGGACAGGCTATCCTGGATGGAGCTGATTACCGAAACGATAAGGTGGTAGCAAGGGCAGGGTACAAGGCTTGCTCATAGAATCATTTATGGTGCATTTAGCTGTTATGCAGAAAAATCCGGTCTGAATGACATCCATAAATAATTCAGTATGGGAGCCTAATTTCAAAAGTTGTGTAATGAAAACAAAAGCATGAGTGCGGTTACACAAACTGAATGGGGCACTTGGATATGAAAGCGTTTATGTGGTATTGTTAAAGCGCACTACTATGAAGATGCTTACTGCAATAAGGATGAGGGTATTTTTTCGCTTACGGCCCGTCTCCGGTAACCTGCAGTGAGGGGCTGTCCAGCCAGGCAGATTCAGGGCACAAGCCCTGGGGAACCTGGCAGAACGGGCGGTTTCTTAAGGGATATGCAGGATGCTGTAATGCTCTTCTTAGACAACCTTGAGAGTTCCTGAGCCTTAGTTCAGGACAGATAGGGATAGCTGTCCTGACCAGAGGGGGCTGATGAACTGCAGCTACGATTGAGCTGCAGGCGTCGCGAAGGTCCCCTTTGCAGACGGCAAGCAACTAATAATCCGGGGCCTGTCCGATCAGCCGGTTTTTGTCGGCGACCAGGCAGGGGCTGATGTAAAAAGCAGCAATCCCCGGTATCGTTTCGTGTGCTTGGGCATTCTCAAGGTTAGTGCCCCTCAATGATAAAGTGCAGTCTGGTCACATGTCTGAGTGATTGGCTTTTTATGCTCAGAAATGACTTTTGCTGTAACATCATACCGGGCCACAGACCCGTGCATCTCAGTCTGCGGAGATGCAGGGCAAGTCCCTGGTACTACGGCAGGGCAGGGCTTTCAGTACCTGTATCAGACTGACGGCTTTATTCTGGTTTATGAGCTGCTACACAGTGCAGTTTCATTCTCTCTTATTCGGTTTCAGGTCATGTTCTGTATTAACAGCAGAACCGCAACTCAATTACGATCCTGAACCAGCTCAGCAGAAGTCTGAATATCAGTTTTCTGCTGTCTGCTTGCATGACCCGATAACAGAGTTAAAAGCTAAGCTACCCCTTGATTAAAGATTCGGCATATTCCCTTGCTGGATTCACACAGGCCCTGCAGAGCCTGTCTGATATTTGATTGCGCTGTTTTCAAGAGGCGTGTTGTCAATATCACAAGCAATGACCAGGCTTTGACCTGGTTTTGTTTTTATGGGGCTATATATACGCTAATTTTGCGTAGATCCGTGAAGCCTATTCTTAAATGTGGTTAACTAAATAGGAATATTTTCCACGAAAAAATGACAATATCCTCAGACTGGAGGATGCATGCACAGGCACCTCTTATGAGGGCAGGTGCCACGTAACAACTAATGAGTTAGATTCGTACTTGACCTGTTAAGTAGAACGTAGTCTCTCAACATCGACGGTGTCATTACCAACAGCATTAGCCAAAACAGATGGACGTCCGCGAGGTCTTTTAGCCGCCTCCAGTGCAGCCCGCTCCTCAGGAGTCCTGTTACGACTGCCTGGTGGCCTTCCAGGACGTCTTTTCATGGCAGCAGCAAGAGCCTGCTCTCTTTCTATTGTGCTCTTGTTTCTGCTGCCTGCTGGACGTCCACGTCCACGCTTAACTGATTCCTTTGCAAGCTCAGCCT
>NZ_JALKIK010000016.1:0-104652 GCF_023050955.1 Anaerobiospirillum sp. NML120511 | reverse complement strand
TGGCATAGGGTCACCTCTCAGACTTACATTCATATGTTGAAGTTATGAATCATACCCGCGCAAATCGCATAAATATAAGGATTTATCAAAAAACGTGATGAAAATCACAAGCACTTAATACGCCGTAGAGGCATTGCGGTTACCCTGATTCAGGCCGTTAACCTGGGTGGTCAGTCTGCTGGAGATCTGAAGGCCGGCAGCATCGTCTTTGGCAGAATTAATTCTCAGACCTGAAGAGAGTCTCTGGTACGTGGTAGTCAGCTGATTCTGAACATTATTCAGATATCTACGGCCGTTAAGCGAGCTTACATTGGTATTTACGTATACTGCCATTGTGATGTCCTTTAGAGAGAAACTGTGCATATTGTGCCGGCACGGTGGCAGCCCGGCACTGTACTACTGTGCTTAACGTGTGCCTCAGACAAATATTCAGCCAGAACTCACTACCATCACGTCGACACGCCTTAAAGTCGCCACTTTGCATCAGATTTCGTTTCATGTACGCATGTTCTCTGACTGCTCTTGCATATGGGGCGGCAGCTATCCCTGTTTATATGCTGTTTACAACTTGTTTATACGACCACCTTGTGCAGCCGTCATTTTTTGTCTTTTGTTACAGTGATTAATGTAACTTCATGAATAGATACACACTGGACAAAGATTTTAGTATCCACAGGGCGCAAAGCTCATGCTACAGCCATTTGCGATTGTGCTTGAGCCATAACCAGAGAGAGAAATTTTTTCGTTTGCAAATGCAGATCTGGCCGTACTCCTGTTGTTGATTACCGTTCCCCCTAAACTGCCTGATTGTCCGACACGGATGAAAAAAAGCCCGGACATTGCTGTCCGGGCCGGTTCATACTTAGAGGAGAAATCTTAACACCTGCTTTCAGAGCTCAGGCTGTAACGGGCTTTTGCGATGTTCAGCACCTCGGCCCCTTTGACTGCATGCTCCTGATTGCAAGCTCGTGGCTGTGTGCTCATGATTGCAAGCTCGTGGCTGTGTGCTCATGATTGCATACTCCTGACTGCAGGCTCGTGACTGAGTGATCATGATTGCGTGCTCCTGTGCTGCTGCATGTTCAGGCTGAGAATCAGTGCGCAGCTGGAAACAGCAGTGCTGGCTGCGCTTATGCAGCAGCTGCAGGTGCAGCTGCAGGTGCTAATCAATGGCGTCAGCCGCGTGGGTGGTTGCAGCCACTGCCGTCAACATTGAAGTAGGCAATACTCTCGCGCAGGGAGTGCAGGGCCTTTACTGTCTTATCAATGATGCTCTGGGTGTTCTGGGCTTCGTTGTTGGCGTTCTGAGCCAGGTCAGAGATGTCGTGAATGTGCAGGGAGATCTCGTTGGTAGCGGCAGTCTGCTCTTCGGCAGCTGAGGCTATCTGGGTAATCTGCATGTTGACCTGATCGATGTGCTCGAGCATGTCGTGCATGGTGCTCTCTACCTCGGCAGTTTCCTGACTGGTGCTTTCCATGCTGGAGACTGATCCGTTGATGGACTCGGCTGCAGCTGCGGCATCACGCTGGATGTCGGCCACCATGCCTGCAATTTCCTGAGTAGAGGCGCTGGTACGGCTGGCAAGGGCACGCACCTCATCGGCTACCACAGCAAATCCGCGACCGGCCTCACCGGCACGGGCCGCCTCAATGGCGGCATTAAGAGCCAGCAGATTGGTCTGCGCTGCGATTTCCTCGATGGTATTTACAATGGAGTTAATGTCCAGAGAACGTCTGGCAACCTTCTCAACGGCTATGGAGTTGTTATGGATTTCCTTGCTCTGGACGCGGATAGCTTCAATGGTCTTCTGGATAGAGGCTACACCGCCATCAATAATATGCTTGGTGGACTTGGACAGGTGGGAGGCGTCCTCACAGTTCTTGGCAATGTCCTGTGTTGTGGACAGCATCTGCTCTGAGGCAGCTGATACGGTAATGCTCTTGCCCTCGCAATCGCTTACTTTCTCGGCAATATTCTGGGAGAGGTTGATGACATCATGCAGGGCGTGCTCAGTAATGCGGGAGTTTTCCTGAACCTGGTTGAGGGCCTTATTGAGATTGTCACGCATTTCCCTGATCTGACCGATTACGGCGCCAAAGTCATCATCGTAGTGACCGGCAATCTCAAAGACAAAGTTGCCCTTACACATCTCATTAAAGAAGTTGCGCTGACGTCTGACGCAGTGAGCAATATAGGAGCAGATAATCCAGGAGAGGGTAACGCCTATTACTACCGCACCGATGGCAATACCAAGACATACCCAGACAAGGCGCATGTCAGCGGCGGCACGGGACAGCTTTACTACCAGACGTTCCTGCATTTCAGAGATCTTGATGCAGGTACTGAAGATATCAGCAACGCCTGGACGGACATTACGCAGATAGTGCAGCAGGGCGGCATTTTTGTCTTTCTGGATAATATCTGTATTGCTCTTGAACAGATCCATGAGTTTGTCAGAATTATTCTTGATGTGCTGTACCATGGATGCATATTCAGGGGTGGACTGCAGACTGCCTATGCGGTTGGGATTAAGATTGGCAGAAGCCATGACGATTGAACGCAGGGCGTTTTCAGTACGGGCACGGTACTGGGTGTAGTTGGCCGGAGCACCTGGGCCGTCACTTAAATAGGACAATGACACATTGTCCATGGCTCGTACTTCAATCTGCAGCTTGCTGATCTTGGCAGCTGAGCGGCCCAGAATAACGGAAATGTCCTCGGCAGCACGGGAGCTGCTGTAGACAGCCCAGCAGGATACTGCGGACACAGCAATAATCATGGAAATCAGTGTTGCTGACAGTATGATGAGCTTGGCCTTGCTGCTAAGGTCGTAAAACCACTTCTTCATCTCAAACCTCGCTTGAATATATTGGGGCAAGCTGGCTGCTAATGGATCAAACTGCATGTAGCCATTTATGCAGAGATTTATATTGATGAAAGTTAAGGTTTACGAACTGTGCTCAGCTGAGCTGTCTCACAGGTATATGCCATGGACATGCCGTCACCTGAAGGGCTCAGAGCCAGCTGCTGTATAGACGAGGCTGGGCTCACGTCCGGTTGCAGGTTAATGTCCGGGCACCGTATCAGACTGGCCTGGCTCGTGTCCGGGCTCCGTATCAGACTGGCCGGGCTCGTGTCCGGGCACGGTTTCAGCCTGGCTGGGCTCAGGGCCGTGTAGCATATCAGCGCAGCAGTCCGCTGTCGGCACTCAATCATGGACGGTACCAGCGGCGCATTGCCTGGGCAGGCGCCCGCTCAGCACCAGAACTCATTAAGACAATACAGCACTATACAGCAAGGCACTGACAGCCCTGGGTACAGCCGCTGGACCTTCCCTGATATCTGGCCCCATCCCAGCCCCTGTTAAACGCGTGGCTGTGTCCAAAACGTACAGGCTCTGGTGGCAATGGGATACTGCCTTGCGGCAAGCCGTGGCTGTGATAAGACACCGCCCGCATACAAGGCCCTGTCTTTGGCACCGCCATCCATTCGGGCAGGTGTGCCCTGATACTGGGACATTGTCTTATTAGATCAGGGCTTAATACCTTAATAAGGCTAACAGCAGCGCCGGGACTGAGCGCCCATTACTTGAGGTGCTTACCGGTCATACGGCACAGCACAAAATAAAGGCAGGAAGTGGCAGGAGGGAGACTGTCCGGCAGTTATGAGGGATTTCACGCCGTTGGGGGCGCATAGCCACAAAGAGCCGGGACATCATTCCTGATATTTTGCTCAGAGGTCTGTGACAGGCACATCATGTCCAGTCCGAGAGCCGGTCCTGGGACACAGGGGAACGGACTGTACCTTACCTCAGGTCTGAGCAACATATCAGGACGCAGATACACCAGGGACAGGACAGCACCTCATGGACCTGTAAAGTCAATGAGTAAAGCCGCCTCCTGGGGCAACTGTTTTGCCAGGCAGCATGCACAGTATGCTCCCCTGACTTAAAACCTTTCTGTTGTGCTTATGATGCCTGTCAGGTGCAGGGCGCCCGCTCATCTGTTGTGAGCGCAATGCCATGTCGTGCCTGCAGGTCTCTTTTAACTTTCACCATTAAGCCCGGCGCGTTGCACAGCGCCGCAGCAGTCACCAAAGTTGGAACTTTCCTGTCCATTGGTGGACAGGGTAAGATTCTGAGTCTCTGTCTGATACCAGGTGATGGACCTTGCAGATCTGTCCCGTGGTCATAACCATGTGACAGGCAGTCTCAGGCTTTGTGCCTTTAAGGTGACTCCCGGGTGCCGGCTGCGCGGATGTATGTTCGCGCCGCCCTCCGGGCTCGAGGATAAACATCTGTAGGTTGCAAAGCTGCCCTGCCTGACAGCACAGGCGCCGCCAGGCAGATACAGCTTTGGAACAAATGGCTGACTACAGCATGCACGTATGCCGGATATACCAGCATGGGCATGCTCAACAGCTCAATGCATGTGCATAAGCTTAAATTAAGCTCACTGCATAACCTGCTGCCCGGGCAAATAAGCGTCTGCAGCCACAGCTTTCAGGAGAGTTCCTGAAAACAGCCTGACATTAACAGAGGCACAGGCCCCATGGGTCAGTAAGCTGCCAGTTTCAGGCTCATAAAATTCAGACAACAGCAGTCTGCACTGCAGGCCATGGGCAACAGCGCAAGATCATACAGTCCGTGGGAAGTCAAAGGACAGGGGAGAAAATGGAGAGATGCCAGAAGTCTCAGCTGTCCTTATGTTTACCTGTAGTGATGTCCGGATACTCCGGGCTCCTGAGGTATGTTTGTTTCTTGCAGGACAGTATGACCACTGTGACCATGGTGAGCCTGGGTCAATTTGCTTCGGCACTGTTCAACAGCCAGCTGGCTGTTAAAGAGGAGTGCAGCGAACTGGAGGACCACATTTATTAAGTCCGTCCAGCATTGCTAAGATATTCTATTTCTGGACGATTCGCCATGCTTGCATTTAATTTTATGTGATTTGTATCGCATAAATTGCTCAGTTTTTCCTGCCTTTTTACTCTCTCATAACCACGAAACGTGCGATATACAGGCCGTTTACACCACTTTGGCAGTAAATTTCATGCTCTTAAATTTTGTGAAAAAAATATTTTTCCGGGAGCACACTTCTCCTGTGTGACAAGCAACATGGTCTCTTCTTGCTGTCATCTGAGCAGACACCATGGCCAGTCATGCGGCATCTTGCCCAGTGCCCTGACAACCATCAGTAAATTGCTCAAGGGCTGACTTCAGGCTCTTAGCCATAATGCCCCGCCTGGCTGCTACTGATATGCCTGCCTCCATAACCTGACGCAGGTCGTCTACCTGCAGGGGGCGACCCTGGCCACAGTCACATCGCACTACAGCCTAAAGTCCTGTGACCGGCAGCTGAACTGAATTCACACCTGGCTGGACAGTGCTCAGCTCCCCTGAAAGCCCCTGCCCTGGTTAAGCAAACCTGGGATGCTGCCTTTGCCATGATGCCCCGCCTTGCCGGTAACCGGCAGCTTTCCCTTCACAACAGGACTGAGGTCAATTCCCGCCCATGGCCTAAGTCCCAGATAAAGCCCTACTACTGAGGCACACCAGCCATAATGTCCGTCATTACCTGTCTCAGGTGCTCCCCTACATGTCATAGCTCAGGCACTGCCTCTACCCCAATACCCACCATGTAAAGTCCCCTGAGCGCTCCCACCTCGGTAAGCTCATCTGTCCTGATCAGCTGTCAGCTCATCCCACGTGTTACCTGCTTTTGCTGCACGGCTCACAAACATCGGCTCTGAGCACGTTTAAGGCGAATAAAAAATGCACCTGCAAAACAGATTAAGAGAAATCGTGCTATGTTTTCATCCACAATAACCCGGGACTGATGTCCGAGCATGCAGGGCCTAAATAAAAGGCTCTGGCAGGCTCCGTGCCTGCTCCAGCTGTCAGCTCATGGCCACTATGGACGCCATAGAGCCCTTACCGGCCTGGCATCAAATCGTAACCCCGCCCTGGCGGCAGCTTACGCTTACAGCCCTGCAGTCCAGCCTCCCGTAAGAGCTGGCCAGCAGCTCAGCTGCCCTGACGCTCATCAGCCATGAGACTATGACATACGCCAGAAACTGCAGTCTCCTGCACGGCTCATGGCGGTGAGCCTGCCTGAATCAGCACCAGTCCGTGGCCAGCCCCGGTCATAGGCTCAATGGCAGGCTCATGGTACAGATGTCACGCCAGCGCCGCTGGTACAGGCATCCTGAATGGTTCTTGGGGCCATGCAGCAATGGGTTATTAAGGTCAACCACTGAAAGACAATAAAGGAACAATCACCATGCTTACCATGAAAGAAGCACTGATCAGCTGTGCTCATACCAATACCTGTAATGCCTCAGGAAGGGCCAGCCGATCAGAGTTCTGGTGGTTTGCGCTGTGCTGCCTGATATGCACCCCGATTCTGGCCTTTATTACTGTTATTCCTCTCTTTGGCATCTTCATGTGCGTGATGATGTCCCTGCCTTTAATGTGGATGCTGTTGCTGGCCTTTATCCGCCGCCTGCATGATCTCAACAAAAGTGCCCTGCACCTGCTCATTATGCTTGCTCCTCTGGGCCTGCTCATTCAGTTCACCAAAAACCATATTGTCTCCCCGGCCTCAGTGGACTATGTCTCCACCCCAATCTATGTGCTGGCAGTTGCAGCCCATCTGTATATGCTCTATCTGGCCGTAAAGCCGGGCATCGCCGGTCCTAACCGCTATGGTCCTGATCCTCTTGCTGTTGCTGCTACCGCCCGCGCCGCTGCTGCCGCCCGCGACAGCGAACACGGAGCCGCCCCGGCTGCCCCTTCTGCTGCAGCCCCGGCAACACCAGCTGCTCAAGCCCCATCGGCATCTGTCTCAACTCCAGCCTCTGAAGCCCCTGCTGAGCATCCCGACATGAGCGCCGCACCTGCCGAGGGCAACTCCAGTAATGCCGCCCCGGCAGCTGCCTCCAGCCAGGACAAGGCCTAGCCCCGTTCAAGGCACACCACAGGGCGCCATACGGCTCACTGACTTCCCGGCTGCACCTCTGTCAGGCTCCAGGGCAGCCGCGACTGACTGTCAGACCTGCACCTCATGCAAAGGCTCCGTATTGTGAACCGCAAGCAGGCAGGTACTCATATTTCAGGTTATGTATCAGCTTCAGGCACATGATGATACCGCTCATGCAGGATAACCAGTCGAATGACCAGCATGACGCCGGCCTGATATCCTGCCTGGTTAAGCTGCAGTTGCAGGACACCTTGTGTTCGCCGGGTGGCGTAATAGCGAGCAGGCACCAGGGGATTATCCTTAACTGCAGGACTTAACTGACAGTCTGCATGCCTTAGCCTTTAACTTTCTGCTCCCGTCACTGATACGCTGAAAGACCGGGCCCATAGTACAGCAGGCACAGGAACTTACAGGGGCCCAGACATGAGCGCGCCGCGAGCTGATAAGTAAGTTAAAGACCATGACACCAGGCATTCAGACATGAAAAAGCACCCGTAAAGGGTGCTTTTTTCGTTTGGGCTCTTCAATTGCTGGTTTGCAGGCTCAGCGTGCCGGTCTTTTGCTTTCCAGGTCAAAGCCCAACATGAACTCAGTGCTTCTCATCAGTTGAGCAGATAAAGCAGGGAGGAGGGTACAGTGAGGAGGGTTTGGCAATGCCTGTTCACCAGCCCCGTCTTGGCGCAGCCACATTACAAACACACAGTTGCCTTTATGGGGTTTACGGTAGTACCCAGTCTCGCCACCACCGGATAAGCTGTTTTCCCGGACCTCGTGACAATAGCGTTTTGAAAATTTACTCACTGCCTGTCCTTGTCCCGCCGGGCCATGCTGCGTCATTCTGTATGCCTGACCACTCTGTCTTTCCTCATAGTGTCTGTCGGTCTGCCTGTCTGTCTTTCTGCATGCTGTCTTCCTGCCTCCCTGTCTGGTTTTGGGGAAAATATCATCACCACAGTCCCGGAGTAAGACAGAGCTTTGAATGTATTCATCCGGGGCACAGTCTTCCACTCAGTCAGCTGTGGCCTCCAGCCAGAATCATCAGAGTCACTGTGCCTCAGGTTTCTCACTTTTGGCCGTTCCCCACCTGTCCTGACGCCTCAGAGTCACAGTGGCCAGGGCCTCTCACATTGCGCTTTACCTCACTTGTACTGAGGTCTCACTGTAGCAGTAGCCAAAGGGCATATCAGACAGCACCGTACCTGCCAGTCCTTGCCACTAACAGCCGCCCCCTTTGAGCGCCCGCGCCAGCCTCACTCCTGTACGTCCTGGCTGTCAGAGACAGCGCCGTATCTGGCTGTCCCTGCCGCTCACAGCCGCCCCACCAGCTTCACCGGCCAATACTGGCTAAACAGTAAGTTATTGCGTCCACTGTCCTCCTGTGCAGGTCTGCAGCGCAGCCCCTTTGAGCACCTGCGCCAGCCTCACTCCTGTGCTTACTGGCAATAAGAGGCAGTGCTGTACGGCGTTCGTGGCCCGTTCGGTCCGCCTGTGCAGGGCTGTACAGCGCAGCACGCCACTTTGTGTGAAGCGCGATCTGCGTGTGAAGTGCGGTGCCGTGATGTGAGGATCCATGCAGCGCTGTGTGGATTCGTGGCGCCATGTGATAAACGCTGTTTCAGAGCGCTACTGCCGGAGCACCTTGTTCGTACTGCTGGTACCTGTGCGGTGCGACCGGACCAGCGGTCTCTGTGCAGCACAGCCTGACCTGACTGGGGCATTGTGGTGCGACCGGAGCGTCGGTACCTGTGCAGTTCAGCCAGACCTGACTGGGGCATTGCGGTGCAGGCGGAGTTGACCAGGGCAGTGCGGCGTGGCCTTTGTGCGGGGATCAAAAAAGGCGTAACTGACAAAGCAGCTACGCCTTTGGTTTCTTAATACTAAGGGATACGGCTGACCGTGGGGATGTCTTTTGCAACTGCTCCCTGCAGTCAACCTGAATCTTGGTTTTGGCCTGCGCAGCGCCTTACTGCCCGGCTGCCACGGTGTCATGAGACCGGCTGTTATGCTCTGTGCCGCCCCTGACAGGGTCTGTATCATGACAGCGATATCAGACCGTGAGCCAGTTGCACGGCGTTACAGTGTCCGGGCCGGCAAGCCCGTGATACTGGCAGGGACGCCCATGCGGCACGGCCCTGCTGCAGGTCAGTACTGACTGGTACCTTAAGTCTTTGAAGTGCGGAAGAAGGAAAGGGCTTCCTGAAGACCCTTTAACTCCTCAAGGGTTGAGGCAATGCAGTCATTCTGCATGGAGGCCTGGGAGGTCATCTCAGTTGATGCGGTAGTTACGTTCTGAGCATTGGCAGAAATCTCACCTGTGGCTGTGGTCTGCTCTTCAGCAGAGGTGGCGATCTGGGTGATCTGGCTGTTGAGCTCAACTACATGGCTGGTGATGTCGTTTAAGAGATTCTCCAGCTCCTTGGCATCATTGGCTACGTTATCCATATTCTCTACGGAGTTGGTAATGGATACCGAGGCAGACTCAGCGTATTCCTGAATGGTCTTGACCATTTCATTAATTTCCTGAGTAGACTTGGCAGTTCTGATGGCAAGGTTACGTACTTCGTCAGCTACCACGGCAAAGCCACGGCCGGCCTCACCTGAACGGGCAGCCTCAATGGCGGCGTTCAGAGCCAGCAGGTTGGTCTGGGCGGCAATGTCGTCAATGGCAGAGACGATCATGGAAATGTCACGGCTCTTGGCAGCCAGCAGCTCAATCTTGGCTGAGTTGTCCTTGGTGTTGGCAACCTGCTGCTGAACGTTGTCAAAGGCGCGCTTGACCACGGTAACACCGTTGGAGGTAATCTCACGGCAGACATCGGAGCCATGGGCTGCAGTCTCACAGTTGCGGGCAATGTCGGCAGTAGTGGATACCATTTCGTCAGAGGCGGCAGCCACGGTCATGGCCTGGGACTCAACGTCATCGGTAGAGCGGGAAATAATCTGGGAGGACTGACGTACACGCTCGAGCTCATGATCAAGCTTGTGTACCTCATCCTTGGTCATATTGATGATCTTGCTTACTGAAATATTGAGCTTGTTGAGGGCCTCAAGAGCATGGCCGAACTCATCATGGTTTTGGACCTCGGAAAGACGGGAGAAGTCACCGCCAGACATACGGTCAATCTGATCAATAGCGGCACGGACCTGACGGGCAATATAGGTGGCAATACAAAGAGCTATACTGATACCGGCAATAAAGCCAATGACAGCCAGGGAAGTAACAATATATATATTCTTTGGATTGGCACTCTCATCAGCCAGCTTCATGGTGTAGGCAGTCTGAATGCGGGTTACCTTGCCGGCCAGAGCTACGGAGTCAATCCACAGTGGCAGGGAATCCATGGTGTAGACGTCAAGAGCGGTATCAGCCTTGTCAGTCTTGAGCAGCGGGGCCACTTTGGTGCGCAGATGGGTGGTAAACTTCTTTACGGCTGCCTGCAGGGCCTGAACAGTTTCAACATACTGTCTGGTTGGTACGGCGTTGGTCTGCAGCACGTCTACAGAATTTTCATAGCGCTTTAAGATAGTCTCATACTGGGTATAGAACAGGCCAGGATTGTAGGTAGGCTCCATGTCGTTAATGCCACGGCAGAAGTTCACGTTGGTATCACGGGCTACTTCCTGAACAGTCTGAACACGGGTGAAGGCATTGGCAAGAATTTCGTCAATGTTCTGAGCGGCGATGCGGGAATTATTCAGAGCCATCAGAGATACTGACATTACAAGGAAATTGATAAAGATAACGATCAGAAATCCTACAAGGATTTTGAATCGGGTACTAGCATTAAGAAACACGTGAAACATGATGTATCAGCACTTCTTCTTTCCTGAGTACCGGGAATACGGTGCAACAGCTCAACTGTCCGTTTAGCTCAGGTCAGGCACAGACTGCTGTGCCAGGCAGGGATAAACAACTACAGACGGCCTGATAACAGGCATCCCGATTACTTTGCTCTGAACGCATGCCTCCATGACAATATGCAGTACAGCCCTGCTGACAGCAAACCCGCTGACCACAGGACAAAGCCTCAGAGCGCATGGTCTCACAAGGACAAATCCCACAGCAGGCTGCACGCAGCACAAATGCTGACCTCCATACTGACCTCATGGCGTGTGACAGGGCAGACAGGCAGGTAAAGTGCTCTCCTTACAAAAAGACAGCCAGTATACGGATAAAGCGCATACAGTCCTGCCGCTAAAACAAAGCAGCAACTGCAGGGACAGTTCCGTAAGGCGTGCATTGAAACATAGCCGATTTGTCGGCACTGCCAGGCAGCACAGTACAAATCACAAAGCACAAAGCATGTAGTCAGGCACGGACAGCAACCGTGCTGACTGCTTTCATTATAAGGCAGGGTCAGTGGAAAAACTAAACAATCCTTTTTGCACAAAGGATCTGCGGCCTCAAAACGTGCACCAGAACACATTAATGCAATTTAACAGTGCCCTTCCTGTTATTTTGTTCACGGCAACTTTTGCAAATATTTAAGTTAAAAAAAATCCCATATATGAGCCGTTTTCCGCAATATTCGCAAATATGACAGCGTCCATCCAGGCAAATGTACTTAAAATACCAGTTGCGCATTACTCAATCACTTGTCAGACAACCATCTCCTCCATAACAGGCAAATTCTGCTTCCAACACTATCGCGCCGCATATCATCACTCATAAGTGACTGCCGGACATACAGCGATAGATACCGATATCATCTGGCACGGACATTTATTTCAATCAGAAAAAAATTTTCCACCCGGATCATACTGTCGCCCCTCCGCTACCACCAGCCGGCACCTCTGAAAAAACAAGGCCAGAACAACACCGCTCACTGGCCAAAACAGACCACCCACTGCCCCACCCCCATCACATAGTGGGAGCGCACAGCCCAATCCCCTCCATCAGGGCCGACATATCAGCATCATAGGTACTAAACCTTGATGGCGGGCTCAGTCGCAGCCCTTTGAGATGTCAGTTCAATACCGCAAAAATGATAAGCCTCAGAATCCCCTGCATACAGCCACGACATCAGACATATAGTGCAGCAAGGCCATGACCGGTCGCACAGTAAGTACACAAGGGGCTTATGCTCAGAGAGCCATGAGTACAGCCCCGTAAGTGCTCAGCAGCAGACCCCTGATACATGGTTACAGACAGGGGGAATACGGCCGCACGTCCAGACTACAGTTAAGACGTGGTTCTTTCCTTATGACCAGGACAGCAAGAAAGACAGCCAGCATAGCTCAGTCCTGAGGTCACTGTTGCCCTTTTGCAAGTTCAGGCTGACCATAGCCTTTGAGAAGTGATGGCTGGAGCAGGAGATGTGGTTTTGGCCTTTGCATAAGGCCTAATGTCCTGAACGATTGGCCCATCAGGCTACCCTTACTCATGGCAGAAACTGATAGATGGGAAACGTGGAGAGGTATGGTTTTGGCCTTTGCTGATGGGCCGTATGGCTTGGACGGCGTGCCCCTAATACTACTGATTCCCTGGTCAGAAATAGGAAGGCTGGAGCCGTGGGCAGGTTGTGCCGGGGCCTTTGCTAATGGGCCGAAGGGGCTGATGCCCGAGTCATGAGGTCACTGTTGCCCTTTGGCTCAGGATGGTGGACTGGAGCTGTGTGGCAGGTGGGGTTTTTGCCTTTGCATAAGGCTGGATGGCCTGGACGGCGTGCCCCTCTTGCTGCTGTTACCACTGGGCGGAAACCGGTAGATGGGAAACGTAGAGAGCTGGGGCCAGGGGCTTTGCTGAGGGGCCGGATGGCCCGCAGGCCCGAATCCAGGTTTTTATGCGCAGCTGGCTATGGCTGGCTGACGGGCGGCTGGTTATGCGCATTGGCGGTGGCAAGGTCAACATGGTACGAGGCACATGCCAGAGAATGCTGACATGGAGATATGGGGCGGAGCTGCTTTGCTTCCTGGCATGATCATCCAGCATGGCTGCCAGTAATGGGCGGCTGCTCCCTGGATGTGTGGCCTTGCTGCCGGTTGTGGCGTGGATTCTCTTTGTCTCCTGGCTCTCTTTGACGCCGGGCTGAGGCGCTATGCGCATTGTTAAGCCCATGGGACAGTACCTGCAGGCTGTCAGACCTGACCTTGGCTGTAACCTGCACAAGGGGACGAGTCAGTTCAGGGGGCTGTCGGGGTCATAGCCCATAAGGTAAGTACCGGCCGGGCAGATCTGTTTTAGTTTGCGGGCAAAGATCAGCTCAGAACGTGAAGGCTCGCTTCCCTTGATGGAACGCACCCAGCGATCCATACGGGGAAAGCACTGTGTCAGCCAGTAAGGCAGGGGACGCAAGCACAGCAGCCTGTGGGCTGACAGTATACTGTCCATACGAGAGCGCACTGTGGCTCTGTCTGTCAGGGTCTGCGTACTGACTGTCTCCATAGCATCTGCTGACGCGCCTGCTGGGGCTGCCCCTGATTTCTCCGCCATCTCTTCTGCTGCGGCTGATGCTGATGCTGATACTGATGTCTGCACAGCCGCTGCCTGCTCAAGGGCGGCAGGATGGGCGCTCTGCCTGCGCTGATGGTCTGTGCAGGGGCAGTACAGCTGCTGTTTAAGATGTTGTGCAAGCTCACAGCCGCAGGTAAAGTCCCATTTAACTGTCTGCCACCACTGAGGCAGCTGACTGCCAAGGTCAGAAGCTTCCTTAAATAATACGCAGGCGTAGTGAGCCAAAACGGCAGCCAGTTCTGACCAGGCCCGGTCGCAGCTGTCGTGGCCCGCTGCAGCGTCCTGGTCCTTTGAAGTAACACTTAAAGCTCCTGAGTACGCATGCCGGGCTGATGGCGCGGCGGCAGCGGTGCGGCCTGCAGTTTGACCAGGACCTGCATTGCTCTGACCTGCACGCTCAGGGGCACTGCACTCCAAAGTCGCAACAGGACCTGCTCTGGAGCTGGCGCAGGCGCGCCCCTGGACAGATACAGGCCTAATAGCGATCTTGCCTGTAACAGACAGAGCTCCGGCATCTGCACCTGCAGCAGCAGCTGGTGTATCTGCTGCACGTACAGCTGCAATATGCACAGCTGCACCAGATTCACCAGCGGCTGTGCTCAGAGCTGACATGGCTCCACTGCTGTCCCCTGTCAGGTATGGGCCAGAGGCCCAGCCGCTGTCAGGGGACGGTTGCCGGTCGGACAGGGAGCGAAAGTGAGGCTGGCCGCTTATTGTCTTTGTCTGGTACCTGCAGAGAGCCAATGACTTGCCTGACCTGACGCCCTTGTGCCGATGGCCGGCCGGGCGGCCACCATGAGTCGCACAATGGTCAGCATAGGGCGCGCGGCTGCCAGAGTAAGCTGCGCTGAACCTGACTGGTGAGGCAGGGGCATGTGGATTAGCCGCAGCCACAGCTGCGCTGCGCTGGTGGTCAGGACGACTGTCTGAGGCGCACACAGTGGAGCTGAGCAGCACTGCAAGGTTAATCAGACGGCACAGGGCTGCATCAAGGGCCCGGATTCGGGCAGTAACCTCCAGCACCTGATCCTGACGTCCACTCTGGCTCAGTTTTCCTCGAGAGTACTCAATACAGGCAGCCATGATGATATCGTTTAAATAGACTCCGCCCAGAGCACAGGCATGAGCAAGAGAATCCATGGTCAGGGCAATGGTCCTGACATCGCAGGTAAGTGCCGGGCTTTCAGCTGTGCCGTCTCTGACAGCTGTGTCAGCACTGACAGCCCTGCCAGCTGTGCCACCCCTGTTACCTCTGCCAGCTGTGCCACCAGTGTCACTCATTTCGGCCCTGTAATCCGTACCACTGTGTTCTGCAACTGACGCTGCCTCAGATTGTGATTGAGCTTCTGGTCCTGATAGCGCCTGTTCCGGGGATAAGGTGAGCGCAGCTGCCCTGGCTGATTGTTCAAGGGAAGCGACTGTGAGCCGGGAGGCAGCGGTACGCTGTTGTGCAACAGCGCGCTGGTATGAAGCGGTGCGCCGGGGCGCAGCTGTCTTTCGTAAAGGGTACTGTGGGACAGGGCGGGAAGGACGGTCCTGGAGAGGATCACTTGCAGGCACGGTCTGCGGCGGCAGGAGTTTTTGCAGCAGCTTATCAGGGGAGAAATTTGCGCTTTGCGCCAGTTCATTAATATGGGCAAAAGAAATACTGCTCAGCAGCTCCAGCACGCTGTGAGTATTTAGATCTTTGAGGATGGCAGGCACAAGGTAAGGCCGTTTCAAAGGCTGTTCCAGAGGTGCTCCTTATTAAGCAGAGGCAGCTTGCACCTGTCAGTGTACAGGCTGAAGCGCAAGCTCGGATAACAGCTAACCTGGCACAGGTATCAGCTCACATGGTGCAGGTATCAGCCCACAAGGCTGTGCACAGGCGCAGGAGGTAAGGATCTGCATGGCGCAGGGCAGGTCGTTCATTCAGGCTGGAAGGCATACGGGGAGCACGCCACGAACCGGTCCCTAAATGCATAGCCGGTCAGAGCCGTAAGGCAGTTGCAGCATTGCCCGGCAGGGTCGCTCAAAGCGCACTATCCTCCGAAAATACTCGTCAACAGCTGGGCATCAGACAGACATCAAAGGGATATGGGCCTGCAGAAAACAATGAGCATACAGCGCGCAATGAGACCACATCCGGATATGTGCCTGCACTGGGATATTTGCCTGCAACTGGCCCTGTGCTCGAGTTTGCGCGTACTGAGCCAGTCCGTCTCTGCATGTCAGTCCTCCCCTGGTCGGGTACAGCATAACAGCCGGGGCCGGGTGCAGCATGGGGCTGCAGGAGCTCCGGTGCTGAGCATGACCGTACTTTCGTCTGAGCATACGGTAATGACAGTACTGGCTGATGCTGTCTGGGGACAGCAGCGGTTGTCCTGTGGGTAAAGAGCCCATATGAACTGTGCTGCCTTGCAGCCATGGAGCTGCTGTGCTCACCTGGTGCCTGCTGCTGCGCACAGTCATAAGCCTGTGGACACAGGCTTATGGGCAGCACTTGCTTATGGGCAGAACTTGCAGTTGGGGAGAGTATGGGTAATGATGCTCACGCTGCCATGGGGCGGGGCGGCAATGGACGGGGCATGCATGGCCTTGACAGCCGCCGGGGAAGGGCGGCTGCCTGGCTTCATGGCTGCCTGGGTCGGACTGCTGTCAGGCACATCAGTGAGCGCAGTGACTGGTGCAGTGGCAGCGTTGGACAGACAGGCCGGACAGCAGTTGCTCATGCCAGGCGACAGGGCATATCCGGTGGCTCAATCAGGTCATGAGCATGTGAAACTGAGTCTGTTCAGAGAATCTGGGCCAGTTTTATCAAATCTTTGATCCCGGGAGCCATATAGTGCAGGCTGTCAACTACATATTCCTTGTCAAGACCCTCTATGAAGGCGTCGAGCAATGCATCTCCTGTGTAAGGACACATCAGGGTTTTGGCGCTGACTTCTTTGAACCTTCTGAGCAGATTACGCTTCATGCCAGGTGCAGCTGCAATTGAATTCCTTTTAAGGAAGAACTGCTGCTCATACAGTGCCGCAATAACCTCCGCTGGAAGTTTAAAATGCGCAAGCTTAATGCTTACCATACGCAGCTTTTCGAGCATTCTGGCACCTGTTTCAAGCTCAGGACGGGCAAGCATCTCTTCACATTGCTCCTTCATCCCCTGTACGGAAAAATCATACTGATAATCAGGATTTTCAGCCCTTCTTGCAATGATGTACTTGCACTGCCTGAGGGCATAAATATCAGCAGCCGGATACTTGAGCTCAGGTACCTTCCACCACTGCGGCAGATTCTCCTCAAGAAGATAATGGGCTTCATTGATTCGTGCCTGAAACATGGCCAGCACACGGTAAAGGTAAAGCTGCCCCACAGTCATGGCCTCTCCCTTGTGTTTTAAGATAAACACCTGATCTAACATAATATCCATGGCTTTCTGGATATTGTTAAGGGCAACCAGACGGGCAGCAGTATTAAGAAAGATCTCTTCCTGCTCAGGGGTTTTGATCTTCTTTCTTGCAATCAGAGCACCGGCAGTAACCATTCTGACGTCGAAGATCTGTCCGTACTTTGGCATTGGTGTTTTGACAAATCTGATAAAAGGAATGTACCTGTCCATCTCTTCTTTGAAGAAATTGATGACCGGCTCGTGGAAGTCATCAGGCACAGGAACTCCGGCAAGCAAAGGTACCAGCTCCAAATCGGTGTCTGTTTTCATGCTGCGGAACACCTCAAAATCAGGATGACTGTAAGCAGCCTCGACTTTATCCAGCACAGTAAGAACATCTAAGCTCTCCACTTGAGCAAGACATTGCTCCACTGAACTCATGTTTTTCTCCAAAATTAAAGTTTTTCACAAAAGGCCACGCAGGCACACTTCCCAGCCGCCGGCCGCCAGCCAATGGCGGCGGATGCGGCTGCAGCAGCGACAGCAGCTGTAATTCAGGCCGTCTGACAGTCATTGACAAGGTCTTTGATGCAGATATGCCAGCACTCTGCTGCCCGAACTTTATGCAGCCCTGCCTGCACTCTGCTGCCCGGACTTCATGCAGCCCTGTCTGCAATCTCCGGCCTGGTCTTTCATGTCGACCTCCCCGAACTCTTCAATTAAGTTCTCAGTGCAGCAGTCCGTGCAGACGGCCTGCAGGGTAGCTGATGGTATGTGGGACAACATTTCAAGGCAACACTCTTGTCTCTGCAGACTCAGAGCCGCTCTGGAACCTGCACAGTAGAGGATGAAAGAGGGCAGCGCTTATTGTGTCGACATAAAGCTACAGGAGCAGGAGGCTGTAAAGCACAGTCTGCCACTGACCAGTCAATGGAACATGGCGCACAGCTGTAAGCTGGCCGTAACCATAGCATTTGTTGCCCGGCAATGCCCTGCATGCCCATGCAGCGACCGCAGGCGCAGATGCAAATGCGGCCGCAGATGCAAATGCAGGGGCAGGGCCAGGCGCCTCAGTTTGCGCAGCTGCTTGCTGGGCCGCCTCAATGGCTGCTTCTTCACTGTCAGGTAAGGTGTTTACGTACTGGTCAGGGGCTTACCGGCACAATCTGGGCAGGCAGGGGTGACAGTGCGGGACGGATGCCGGAGCGAAGTTCAGGCAAGCCATGGCACCAGGTTCAGGCAGTGGGGATGTAATCTCAGGCAGCTGCTCACCAGGGACAGCTGCCTGCAGGGCAGTATTATCACAGAGAAGTAAAGGTGGACAGGGAACTGGCACTGACTCAAATATGGGCTGCCGGGCTGGCTTACTGTAATGCATGAAATGCCCCGGCAAAGCCGTGAAAGCTGCCGGGGCTGTCCGGGCGGACCGGGTCGTCAGAGTCGTCCGAACCGTCAGAGCTGCCAGAGCCGTCAGAGCTGTCGGATGTTACATGTCATCAGGCCTGAGCAGGCCTGACCTGTGCTCTGATCGGTGCCCTGCCCTGCAGATCACATTATGAACTGATACTTGTCAAGGTGATGGAAGTACTCAAGAGTGGAGCAAAATTCCCCGAATGTATCAAGCTTCCTGCGATCGATGCTCTCGTCAGGCTCAATTGCAGGACTTTTCATATGAGTTTTCAGTCCTGGAACTGCATTTATTACATTCTCAGGCAGTTTGAGCCCGTACAGTGCTTCTATTTTGCTTTCGATGAGATCTTCATCAGTCATGGATCTTTTACCTTCCTTGATGAGGTCAAGGTAGTCACCGTACAATTTTGCAACGGAATGAGCCAGAACAATCTGAGGCTCGCTGTATTGTGACAATACAATCCTGACGCACGAAATCATGCAGAAAATATATGCATTAGTGGCAGAGAGCTCTGCCTCTGGCAATTTCCACCACTCTGGCAAATTATCCTCAAGCATTACCAGCTGCTCCAGAAGTCTTATCTGATATAAGGCCAGCACAGCTGAAAAATAATCATGACCTGTTGTCAGCTCAAGCTTCATGAGAGAGATTGCATGCTGTTTTATCAGTCTTTCCAGTACTGTCTGCATATTGGACATGAGCGTCAGAGCACTGACTGTTTCGAAAAATTGCACCTCCTGCCTGGCATCTTTAATACTGCCATTTGCAATCAGACCGGCAGCCATCACCAGTCGGGCTGCGATTATCGAAGCAGAGAAATGTGAGCTGTTCTGGAGCATGAATCTGACAGAGAACTGTTTGCCAAATAAATCTCGTGTGGCAGCCATAACCTTGCTGCCATCATCAGGCAGGGGGACGCCAAGTATTTCGGCCATGGTCTGATGGCTCAAATCATACACTTTACCGTCACGCTCACTGAGCGCGGCATATTCAGGATGGAGCATGGCCTCCTGCAGTTTAAGCACCACTGTGTCAGTGTCAAAACCTTTCACTTCTGCCTGGCATTGATCAATTGAACTCATATCTAATCCTTCAAAAATGGAGGATTGGAAAATCCCCCAAAAAATACTTACCTTCAAATTCTGGAAAGCAAAATAAACCAGTCAAAACTCCTGGCACGGCCCAGGACTGATACCTGTCGTCCTGAACACTGCAGCAGAGCCTCATCACCTCAGTATCACAGCGCCCTCAAGGCCTCTGCACGACGACGTCAACCATTATGCACAAAACTGGCAATACCATGCAGTGCCGTTCAGCACGCAGCACAATGCAGTGCATGCCAGTGCTGTGCACGGCCGCGCGGTTCAGTGAGTGCATATCAGTGACGGAAAACATCCGCATGATGCCCAAGGATGCCACAGTCTGCACAGGGCTGCACCATGCCCATTCAGGCCAGTGCAGCTGTGCCAGTGGCATCATGCTTTTCAAACCGGCCTTGCCTGCCTGCCCGCACCTGCATAAGACTGACATCCGGCCAAAGAGCAAGTGCTCATAGCTGAGCATGAACATCACAACAGGATTTGCTGAGCCTGTCAAAGCCCTGCAACCATGAACCGGTCATGAGCGGCAGGGCTGAGCAGGTCGTGGACCTGCAGGCAAGAACCGGTAAGACTGGCCAGGCTGAGCAGGTTAAAGACTGGATGGGCTGGCAAAGGTGGTATTGCTGATGGATATCAGGCACAGGACCGTGGCCGTGCCAGGACCTGTGCCATGGCGCGGGGCAGGGAGCGGCCAGGGATGAGTACAGCCCCTGAGATGTGGCTGGAACCAGTGATGGGGCTGTGATCCTGCCTGTGCCCCTGGCTATATACGGTGCCGGGACTGCTCTGGTCTGTTATTTTTGGCTGCCCAGGCTCTTGCCCATATAGCAGGTGCCTTTGCCAAGGTGGCTCTTTATGAGCTCTACCAGAGCACGTTTGACATTCCTGTTGGTTGCCAGAGGCAGCTTTTTAACCCACTTGTTCATACCAGGTACGGCCCCCACCAGAGCTGGTGGCAAATCGATCCTCCTGAGGGCGTCAAAGTACTTCAGGCCTACTGCCTGTGTCACTCTGCAGGTGTCAGTAAAAAAGAAGACCATTGAGATCATGTCCGGATCCATTGGACCCTCGACATCATAGATGATGGAGTGGCGCAGCTGATGCTCCATATCGCGGGCAAAAGGCTCAATATTCAGTCTGAACCTGCCTTCTGACCACCATGGCTCAAGGGACTTTTCAAATTCAACAAAGCCCTTTGAAATTACGGCAATAATAAAAAGGCAGGTAAGCTTGATGGCAGCACACTGTACTGTGCTCAGAGTCATATAATCATTGCCCTGGCGCAGCTTGCAGTAAATCTTGGCAAGACGGCTGATCACAAGGTCATAACGCTTAACCTGGTCAAGCACCTGACCGACAGTATTCATCCGCTCTTCAGTCTTGATTTTGCCGATATTGATGAGATAACAGGCCATCAGCACATGGGAATTTATATGACAGCCGCAGACGGCCAGGCTGTCAAGAGCAAGACTGGTAGTCTCCTGAGGAGGACACATGAAAAAGCCTCGGACACCACGAACCTCGTCCGCATTCTCAATCTCAGGTGCCTTGAAGAGCTCCATGATTTTGTGCGCAGCAATTATACCTGGTCCATTGTCATCGTCCTCATCGGCACTGACAGCAGCCTTACTGCCATCCTGCCCCTTCTGCCCCTCAGGTGCCTGTGCGGCCTCATCGGACGCAGCTGCCTCAGACGGGCGGGTCAGATTTTCAATGAACTCAGGACTGATGCCCTCAATCATGGACATAATCTGCTCTACATCAAGGCTGTCAGCATAAGTATCAAGGACCTTGAGAGTATCGGCATCATCCTTGTTACGATCGGCATAGTTCTCCCTGAGATTTTCTGCGGTACCAGAAATAAAGTTCTGAAGTTTGACCAGCTTTTCAATGTCGTTATTGCCCTTCATGCACGAAACTCCTGTACATTGGTAATAATAAATCTTATGTCTGCGACCGGCAGAGCAGTGCTGCCTGTCCCCTGAGCTGTAACGGTCAGCTGGGCGTACCCCAGGTCCGACCGCTGTCATGAAAATCTGTCCAGCCACGATGCCAGAGACCTGCAGACGCGCCGCCATGAACTGCCAGAACCGGACACGCAGCCTGCACCATTGCCTTGCCATGCCGCGCTCTGGCAGCCCCGGCTGGCCCCCAAACGGCCACCAGGCCCCACAGAAGCCTTGCCATGTTCCGCTCGGCAGCCTCCGCTGGCGCCATATCCGCGCCCCATTCTCTTGGGCAGCAATCTGCGGCCGCGCTCCTGCCAGTGGCTGTGGCTCTGCCCCTGACTGGTGCTCTGCCCCTCGCGACGGCTATTACTATGACTTTGGCTGTGGCTATGTCTCAAGCTGTTGTTCTGCCTCAGGCTGCGGCTTCGGGTAAGGCTCGCATCATGATCCTGAAAACGAAGTTACAGCCTGACGCTCAGGCCTGATCTTTCAAATCTCAGGCACCACATCGGTATTTTGCTCTCTCAGGCCGTACCCATGAAGTCTGAATCCTTACGACTGCGCATGCGCATTCGCCTGACCAAAACCCGCCCTGGCAAAAGCCAGTTCCGGCCCGGGCTCATTCTTACAATTTTGAGCTGGTTATAAGCTGCTGACAAGCTTTGATTATAGCAATGAGCTGGCTCTGATGCTTGTCTGTACGTCACTGTGTCCGGCAGCCAGCTTACGGGTTTGTCTCCAGGTATTGACCAGGGCACAGTGGCCTGGCACAAAACAGAGCATGCAGGAGACTGCGACTACGGCTGAACTTCCAGTGGGGCTGTTCGGCTTTTGGGAGAGCATGAATACTGTGGGCCGGGAACCTGCTGGCCATGCTGACTGCAGACCTGGGCGGCTGCAGGCCAAAGCCGCAACTGGCGACAGCCTGATGAGGACGCATACCCGGCACTACGAGGCACAGTATTCCCCACTTCCCGGGCCTGAACAGACTCAGGGCGGTCGCTGTGCGCTCTTTAGGTGCTGATTAAAGCACAGGGCATGAGCGATATGCGCGTCATTGTGACGGGCCTGGCTCTTTAGCTGACAGAGAACAATTTTAGCCATTTGAGTCTCTCAGAAACGGACTTAATGCCCGGGACAGGAAGATAATCATGTATCTGTGATCTGAGGCAACTTTATGCTTACTTGCAGGGCTATGCTAAACCATATCAAAGGGCATGGTCCCACCGCTCACCCTGATTCTTAAGGATCTGAGAGCTTATGATGGGACTGACACTCAGGGCCAGGCATGCGCCCTTGCGCCAAGGCTCTGGGCATGCCCCGCTTGCCACAAAGGCTTTTTGAGTGCATGGTGCGCAAAGTGATGCCAACTACCGGTCAGCTATTGCTTACGGGCCAAAGCTGAGCCCCGTAGCCATGAGGCCATTTATGGCCTGACCCTTATGACCTGCTAAGACAGGCTGGTTTCCAAGAGCTTAATTTTGAGAGCCCAGTTTGTGCCTTGCAGGGCAGCACAGACCTTACTGCAGGCACTAACAGCCTGGCAAGGCTTATGCCCAGGGCACATAGCAGCTTGACATAGTGATGGATAAGAAGCGCGCCAGTGCCGTGCTAATGTATGGCGCCATCATAGTGAGAGCCTTACAAGGATATGCCTTATGGCCAGGCCAGTGCAGTGTCAGCTGGGCTCAATGCAGGCCATGGCATTGCTTCGGCATGGTTTTCAGAGCATGCAGCGCAGGCTGTGGATGCGGCGCAGGCTGTGCAAACTGCTCAGTCTGACCATGGTCGCTGGAAGTCGCATACGCGGCGTCAGCAAAAGGCGCACATTTGAAAGATAAGGACAGGGTCGCGCATCTGCGCCTGCAACTTCACAGGAAGAGGTGCAGGGCTGTGCTGTAAAGGACAGGTTCGGACCTGCCGCCTGACGGCTGCCAGGCTGACATGCTGACTGGATACAGGCCGAATTCAATGCCCCTTTGCAGTCTGGGCGTTATGGACAGGGGATGATGAGAACGGTGACCAGTTAAGGCTACGTGCTCATGGACGGCTTTGCCTGATTGGGTTGGGCTATGAGCCATGCGCCTTGTTACATGCACCTTGATGGCTATTCAGGCCGGATACAGGAGCATCAGGTCGGACCCGATGCCTGATTGCCGGGACGTTGTGCCTTGGGAACAGGGGGCCGATCGCGAGATTGTTGCTGCGCGGCGTGCAGCTGCATGGCGCGACGGCGCGGCGCTGCAGTACGCAGCTGGGCAGGGAGGGTTTGAGAGTGAAAAATGTGGGGGGTGCAGTTGGCGGGCATAATAAAGGGCACGGCAGTCATGCTGCTGTGCCCTTTATTATTTCAGGCCGGCCTCAGGCCCGGCATGAGGCCGGGACTGGTTTAAGCCGGGTCTGGATCTTATCAGGCTGGCAGGAAGGCCAGGAAGAAGGAGAGGATAGCTGAGTTGACGAAGTCAATGAACAGCGCACCTACGATAGGTACTACGAAGAAGGCCTTTGGAGACTGACCGTTAGCACCGGTGAAGGTCTCCATGTTAGCCATGGCGTTAGGGGTAGCACCCATACCGAAGCCGCAGTGACCGGTAGCGATTACGGCAGCATCGTAGTCCTTGCCCATGATACGGAAAGTAACGAAGTAGGCAAACAGAGCCATAACCACGGTCTGAACCAGCAGGATAGTTACCAGAGGTACAGCCAGTGCGGACAGTTCCCACAGGTTCATGGTCATTAAGGCAATGGCCAGGAACAGCTGCAGGGAGATGGAGCCGATTACGTTGATGGAGTGTAATGGAACGCTCTTGTGTTTGAAATCAAGGAAGTTACGGATAGCGGCAGCCACCATCATAGGACCAAGGTAGGCCGGAATGGTGATGTTCAGGGCAGAGAGGCCCAGAATGATGAAGTGACCGATACCCATGGCCACAATGATGTAGCAGGCTGCGGAGAACAGCAGAGGCTCATCAATGTTCTTCTCTTCCTTGGTGAGCTTACCCTCAACAATATCAGGGTTCTCAACTACGTGGTTGATCTGATCGTCAGAAGCTCTGAGGTGATAACGGGCCATCAGACGCTTGCCAATAGGACCGCCAATCATACAGCCGGCTACCAGACCGAAGGTGGCAGCAGCCACAGATACGGTCAGACCACCTTCAAGGCCCTTTTCCACCAGTAATGGACCGAAGGCAGCGGAGGTACCGTGACCACCGGTAAGGGAGATGGAGCCTGCAGCCAGACCCATGAAGAGGTTCTGGTCAAAGAGGTAGGAAATGGAAATACCTACAGTGTTCTGTACCAGAATCAGGCCGATGGAGGCAGCAAGGAACAGGGCTACGGCATAACCACCATGAATCAGCATCTTAAAGGATGCGGCAAAACCAATGGTGGTAAAGAAGGCCAGCATCAGGAGGCTCTTGAGCTGGGAGTCGAAAGTAAACTGGAAGGATCCAGTCACGTGGCCAATCAGAGTGAAGATGGAGAAAATGATGCCACCGATTACAGGGGCAGGGATAAAGAAGCGCTTAAGGACAGTAAAGATTTCCTTAATCCAGCGACCCAGCAGCAGCAGGACTACTGCAATTGCCAGGGTCTCCTCCATACCAAAAGTATATGTAAACATAAACGTTACCTTCTTAGCAAATTAAGGGGTAAGCTAAGCTAGACAAAACAATGCTCCCGGCCCATATCTTTCCTTTCCGGTATTAAGGGCATACGCCCCGGCCTGTGCCCTGGCAGTGCCGGGCAAAGCCCCGGTGCAGCCCTGACCTCACTGTGGTCTGCTCATGGACAAGCCCTGGCAGTTTACAAAAGTCAGAGGCTGATGCAGCCCCGGCTGCAGGCATGGGATGTTCATCAGCGTGGCCGTGGGGCCCTGATGAATATGCCATAACTGCAGACTCAGGTGTTTTCCGACATGATGCCGGACTGCTGCGGAAAAATGTGGGATCTGACCTGACTTGACCAGTCTGCCACCAGGGGGCAGACTGCTCAGCTCACAGCGCGCCTTGTGTAGCACATGCGACCGCATGTGCAAGGCACAGCCTCATGCTTCCTGCATGCAGATTCGTGCATGAAGATTCATGCATCAAGGCTCCTGCATGGGGATTCGTGCATGGGGATTCCTGCATGGGGCATCCTGCAGCTATGCATACATCCGGATGCATAACTGCTGGATGTATGCTGCATGCTGCATGGCGCCTTCTGTCCCTGACTTCAGGGCCGTCAGCCATGAGGCTGAGGTCTGCAGGTCAGGCAGGGTCGCTGGCGTCTGCTTATGTCCGCTGCACCTTAAGTGCACAGGACAGACAGTCACCGCTGCGGCTGCGTCAGTATCATCAGGGCTGGGGCATCATGCCGCCACGGTTCCTGATAATAGACCAGTCAGTATATAAACCAGCTGCCGCCGGACCAGGGGCCCGGTGGTGGCAACTCTCTTTCAGACATAGTGTCTGACAGGTCACAGGGGCCGGCCGGACAGTAAAAGTCCGGCCAGCTGTGAGACTGTGGTTTGATACTGAACTTATGGTCAGTCAGCTGATTGAGCTCAGGTGGTTTGTGAAACCTGCGCAGTAAGCGCCTTTGCAACCAAAGGGACAAAATGGTCATGGTACAAAAGGCTGCGCTGCCCGCAGAGTGAAAGACAGCTTAGTACTACGCTTTGAAATGCTTTCTGGGAGCATATTGCGTTAGAGCAATAAGTATGTTTTGCACAGTGCTCTGACAAGCCTCCCGGCTTGCAGCTCGTGAGTATATGGCTCGCGAAATGGGATCCGCGCCTTCTGCCTTTGTCTAAATCACTGGCGCCAGATATTGACAGCATGACCATGCCTTTGCCAGCCCTGACCTGCAGGCAATGCCTCAGTCATGGCGCAAAACTTCGGTCTGCTGATATTGGACAGAGCCAGGTAATATACAGACAGTTGCAGCTGCTCCGGGCCTGCCTGCCGGGAAAAGCTGGCGGGCTGCGTTGAGGCTGCAGATATGCAGAAGCGTTTACTTGCCTGTTTTCTGTTGCCCTGATGCGGCCTGATGCGCATTGCACAGCTGATTCCCCGGCCTGATTATAAGCGCAGCTGCTCAGGTAAAAGCACGGTCCGCTACCGGTCCGGCCTGTCGTGAGAGCGCTTACAGCCTTGTGCTCAGGAAGTGATTAGCATGTGTGAGGAATAAGTTTATTCCGCAGGTCAAAAAGACAAACCTGAATATGAACACGGGCGCTGTAGGGCAGAAACAAAAAACTGCCCTAATATACAGCAATAATGGCCTATATCTCAAGAAAAACCGGCTGATCGTCCGCCTTTGCTGTGGAAAACACACGCCTGTACGTTCAGGTTATCCCCCGGCAAATCCCGGCTGCCCGCATAATTTATGACACAAAAGACTGTCCACATGCACAGCCCCTGCTACCCATGAAAATCGCCCTCGAGCTCTTTTAACCCCCAAATGGTGCACTTGATGCCCCATATCAGGACCTGATACTTTCCCGCCCATAAAAATACCGCCATTAGCGCTCAATATTCTCACTTTCCGGAGCGCAGCTGCGCCCCATCCCCCACCAAAATGTCAGCCGCCCTTCAGGCCACATCCAAAATGTCAGCCGCCCCTCCTGCCCATCCAAAATACTCATCCGCCCCTTTGGCCACATCCAAAAATCTGCCCGATCAGACCACTGCGAACAAAAATCCGCATGGACAGCCTCTGCCCAGCAAAATCACGCTGAAAATCCCCACCAGAAAATCCCGTTCAACCAGCCCGCCGGCATGTCGGTCGGCCGCTCCCGAACCTGAATAAATGAGTACGCTCCTGACTGCCCAGGCAAAATACTCATAAGACGTGGCTCATCCGGCTCCATCTCCATACCAAAATACTACAGATCCGGGAACCATTCAGTCACGACATCAATGGCTGGCCAGTGCTGCTGAGCTTTAACAGGCAGCAAATGGTAAGTGAGCGCCTCAGCACCGCACCTTTTGCCCACGAAGCGAAGCGTTGGCACATGATCCATGCACTGGCCTGCAGCAAATTGAGAGCAGGAGTGCCCCCCTGTACATCCTGGTACTTACTTGTCTGCCGTGGCTGCCGTGGCGGCACTGGCCTGTGGAGTACGTTCAGGCCAGTCGACTGAACTGTTCTGTGATGTCCGTCCGCCCCAACGCCTGGAATGACTGGTTGCAGGGGCGGCTGTGTGGCAGTCATGCCTGGCAGCTCAACAGATCTGGTGACGGGCCGCTGCCCGCTGCCCCTTGCTGATGACAGAGGCAGAGCCATGGGAAATATTTGCCTGCCCAGAGAACACAAAGGACGAAACGCGGCAGCGCTTCGTCCTCTGGTAAGGGCACAGATGGGGCTGTGCGGCTTTATGAGACTGGTCATGGGGCTGCAGGCACAGCGGCGTGCAGCTGCGGCGGCCGGTCTGGCCAGGACCGGCCTGCAGGGCCGGGGGCCGGGCTGACATCTGACCGTCAGGTCAGGCGCGGTAGCGCTCGCGGGCGGTAAACTCGATGATGCGTACCTTGTCGCGTGCCTGTCTGTACAGTCCCTGCAGGAAAGACAGCTGCTCAGTGACGGCAGTTGCACCGGTAACCTGGATATACCAGAACTTTTCATTGCTGTCCCAGCGATAGCCATGACTCTTGAGATTGTCCTTACAGTCAAAAGGAGCGCCAATGGCCTCAATCTTATAGGTAGCCTCGATAGAGCTGTTATAAAGGAACTCAAAAGCCCCTGGGGTTATGTACATGAGATAGCACAGGGCAAGGCAGTCATTGCAGGCGCGGTGGGCCTCATAGAAATAGCCTGAGCTCTGTAAGAGGAATTCAAGCTTGTAGCCGCCAAAGCCCAGCTTGCTCCAGTCAATTTCTTTCTGGGTACAGGCCCATGGCATTCTTTCGAGATTGCTGAAACGACGGTCGACAAAAGGACGGTCAAAGGATGCGTTGTGAGCCACTACCAGCGGACCGTCAACAAAGTAGTTAAGTACGGTCTCATCATCAAAGCGCTGGCCCTTGACCATATCATCGCTGATACCGGTCAGACGGGTGATTTCTGGAGGGATTGGGCGCTTTGGATCCTCGTAGGCATCAAAAATTCTGTCAATGGAGAGCAGAATTTTACGGTCAAGAGAGAAGGTGCAGCGCACCATGCCCAGTTCGATTACCTTGTCGGACACGGCGTTCATACCTGTGGTCTCAGTATCGAGGAAAACTACTGACCAGGTATTTTCACCTTCGAGCTTGTCATTCAGGATGATTGGCAGCATTTCCTGAACATCTGCACGAGTGACAGGCACGCGCTCCAGCAGACGGAAGTCATTTGGATGACACTTAATATCTTCGATTCTATTAAGGGGAAAACTATCCATATCACGCTCCGTTAATTGCTCTAAACCAGTATGTAAAAAGGCCCCATAATGCCCTGACCCCACCATCCCAAAGATACCTCACAGCATGGCCTGCAGGCAGCTGTGCCTGCATACACGCAGGCAGGCAGGACTGCAGGCAGGCAACCATGCAGGCATAGCGTAAAGGCCATGGGCACTGTCGGCCGCGCTGCAGTATATGCTGTGCTGCTGCAGATGCGCATCAGCACTCTGCCCCTGCTCCAGTGGTGCTGCGCTTTACAGTGCTTCCAGTGCTGCGCATCTTCTGGCCACGCCAGGCTGTGGTGGTGGCACTTTGCCTGGGAGGCTGTATGCGGGCTGTCAGGTAAGGAGGACATAAGGACGCTTAATGAGGGCTAATTATATTGCCACAAGCAAAGCCAATGCAAAAGATTACACGGCAAAAGCGTACCGGTGGCTCATAATTGCAACCCTGATCTCCCCAATGCAGGGGCTCCTGAGCAGTTGCTACACCTTGCAACCTCAGCACTTGCAACACCTTTCAGACTGAGCACTGGAGCCACTTGCGCACATACTCCTCCGCAAGCTGCACACATGGCCTCTTTAACTTGTAAGCTGTTGTGCCCTGAAATCATGCATCCTGACAGCAAAAGCAATATGCTTCACCTGTGCATCATGCGTCTCTGCTCACCGCATACAGGCAGCCATTTTCACTGTGCTTATGCAGACTGCATCATCCTGAATTGGGGATGGGCACAGCTATGGTTATGGCACATACGCAGAAGAGAGCAGATCAGCCATATTTCAATGCAACACTCATTGCCTCGTCGCATCGTGCCGCCACAACTGGGATGATGCTCCGTGATGTATGAGCCAGGGCAATATCAGGGATGCGGCCCATTCATGTCACGGCCGTGGAGGCAGCTGTACGCAGCCACGGCTGTGTCAGGACAGCGACTGCGCACCATAAATGGTCATGCTGGGGGCATTCACAGCTGTGTCGGGCCGGTGATGGTGCTTTCTGATAGCCCTTAATGGTGGGCTGTCATGGCAGGGCTGTTGCTCCGTCATGGCGGGGCCTTTGATGAACCTGGCCTGTTTGTGGCTGATCCCTGCAGCATCAGAGGCAGCAGGGCTCAGATAATGGCCTGTCCGGGGTAGCCGGGATGCAGGTCGTGCCGGCTCTGTCAGCCGGCTGTTTTGACCGGGGCCGGGTTGCCCTCGGCCGGTACCAGGTACATCAGGCAGCGCTTGCAGTTGGTGACAATATTGAAACGGTGCTTGCCAATGAGCAGATAGTAGCCCACGGTAGAGCCGCCATCGTCGTGGCATACAGCATGATTTTTAATCAGGCAGTTGCGGCAGGTCATGACGGCCTTTTCAATAATTGGCTTAGGAGGCTCCAGTCGTCCGCCCATGTGCTGCATGTAGAAGGCACGGGAACGCTCATTGAATACCAGACGGCTGTCAATGCCGCCCATGAAATCAAGCTCGTTGTCATATTCAGCGGCTGGTGCGCCCTCAGCGCCTGCTGCAGCGGCAGCTGCAGCATCGGCTGCGTCAGCTGCGACATTTGCCGGGCCGGAGGTGACGGCAGCAGCAATGAGGTCGGCGCTGTCAGGGTCGCAGACCGGGGCGGCGGCAAAGCCGCTGGCATTGAGGCCTGGGAAGATGTAGCAGTCAGTGGTGCCGCCCATATAGGCAAGATTGCGCTCACGACACTGCTCACGGGTAAGCTGAGCTGTGCTCAGATAATCCTGCAGGGCTGCGCGGCGCAGGCTGTTAAAGGCCGACAGCGGCATCAGCAGCTTTTCAGGCTCACTTATATCAAGCTTGATGGCGCTTTCAGCCAGGCTGACATTATCGTCACCCAGCTTAACCATTTTGGAAAGCATCACCTCTGGCTTAAGTGGGTTAAGACCACCAAGATCAAAGTCAGGATTTTCAGCCATAAGAGAGGCATGCACCTCACTTATTGAGACTGCAGCGCTGCCGCTGCGGCCCAGCTCGTCAGCAAAGCTGATAACAACATTATTGCCATCAAAGGCAATGCCGGCCTGCAGAGGCATGCGACGCACCAGTGCCTTTGGCATGTTGATATTTCTGATAAACACAGCATCAACATTACGGTGCAGGGCACAGCCCACGCTCATGCCCTCAATGGCTGAGAGCAGATGCAGACGTACAGTCTGGCCCGGCTGCACAGCAATGCTGCCGGCCGGAGCCGCTGCACCCGCAGTGGCGCTGCTGGTGGCGGCTGCAACCTGGGCGGTCTCGCCCTTGCGTACCCCTTTGACCTCGGTCCATCCGCTCTTTGCAGCTTTGGCGCCTTTGCCTCCGCTGGTTCCGTTGCGCCCGCCTGAGGCTGATTTACCGGATGCGTTTCTGCCTGTGCTGGCATCGTCAATAAGGGTTACTCTGTTGACTCTGAAGCCGGTGAGCTCACCTGTGGCATCAAAGAAAGTATAGCTGTCACCATTGGATACCATGGTGGCGCGCTCCATGCGCATGTCGATCCATGCACCGCCACCGCTGGCGCTGCCGCCGCCGGTGCTGGCACCGCCTGCGCCATGGGCTGAGCCATTGCGGCCATTATGGCCGCGCTGGGCTGTGCCTCTGTTCCCTGAGGCTCTTCTGTCTGAGCCTGGCAGCTGGGTGCTGCTCAGGGCTGTGACCTTGCCCATAAGCTCTCCAAGACTTTTTGGAGAGGAGGTATTGGTCATATTGGCATTGTCACCATGAAGCCATGCTGAGGTAAAGCCACGGTTAAAGGTCTTGGAGACATCAGGGATAAAGCCACGGCTGACCACGCCTGAGGAAGAGCGCTCATAGCGACCATTGGAGGCGGCGATGATTTTGTCCAGACGCTCGCGGAAAGCTGCTACCTGATTGACCACATAATCACGGTCCTTGAGGCGGCCCTCAATCTTGAAAGATGAAGCACCGGCCTCTACCAGATCCTCAAGCTCATGCAGACGTAAATTGTCCTTCATTGAGAGCAGGTGACCTGAGGCAATCTTTTCATCAGGGGCTTCAGGATTTTTGCGATCGTGATGGAACATGTCCATAGGAAGACGGCAAATCTGAGCGCAGGAACCACGGTTGGCCGAGCGGTCTGTCATGGTCTCTGAGATATAGCAGATACCTGAGACGCTTACGCACAGGGCACCGGAGACAAAGACCTCAAAGCGGATCTCAGGATAAGTCTGGCAGAAAGAACGAATCTCATCGAGGCTGAACTCACGAGGGACCACAATCTGGCCAAAGCCCAGCTTCTTGCAGAAAGCCACCTTATCGAGCGTGTCGATATTCATCTGAGTACTGGCATGGATTTCAAGGCCACGGGCGGCCTCCATGGTCAGAACAGCCGGATCCTGAACAATAATGCCGTCAATACCGGCTTTACGGCCGTCAGCTATGAGCTGCTCGACACCCTCGAGCTCATGATCGTAGAGCAGGGTATTAACAGTCATGTACACATGCGCGCCGAAACGGTGAGCAAAGGCGCACAGGGCTGTAATATCCTCAATGCTGTTACCGGCTGCCGAGCGGGCACCAAAAGATGGACCGCCAATATAGACGGCATCGGCACCTGCCATAATGGCAGCAGTTCCAACCTCCAGATTTCTGGCAGGAGACAGCAGTTCCAGCTTACGTGGCATCATCAATGAGTCCTCAGCAAATTATTTCCTCAGTGCGCTCCACCCCGCCCATGCAACAGCATGGTTGCCTTTCTGTGTGACAGGCAGTGGTCTCATGGCAGCTCGGCATGCATGGCATCCCGGGCAGGCCGGCATCCACGGCATGCCCGGCATCTATGGCAGGACGGCTGGCAGGCATGGAATGCACCCAATGCCTTATAACAGCATGGTCCTGCCGTTTTAACAGCAGGGCTTACTGTCCATGGTCGGGCAGCGCTGGGGCATTGTATCAGCTTGCAGCGCCGCTAAATCAGCTTTTATCCCACTTGCGCGATCTTATCAATATGTTCAGCTCGATGAGCGGAAATGACTGAGCGCATGCCAGGGGAGTAACAGCCTGCCCTCGGGCTTGTGCGCATGCCATGGGGTAACAGCCTGCCATCAGGCCTGGGCCCATGCCATGGGGTAACAGCCTGCCCTCGGGCCTGCGCACAAGCACTGACAATATCGGGGATCTTATATTTGCTTTTATTGATGTGTTGTATCTATGCAAATAGGCGCACAGCAGGCAAAAAAAGACCCGCATGACGCAGGCACTGCCAGAGGCAGCACATGAACCATGCGGGTCCTGGTAAGGAAATCGTATGCAGGCCGGCCTTCTGCAGCCAGTCCTGTGGTCCTGCGGTACTGAGCCATGGGCTGCTGCACTGCAGCCCCGGCTCTGTGGACTTATCAGTAGTCGTAGCGGGCGTTGGCCTCTACTGCCAGATCATCAGAGGTGTCTGAGGTCTTGTAGGTGACGGCGGCGCCGGCAGCAAAGCCGCCATTGCGTACGCTGACACCGGCCTTAACACCGGCGGTAACATCGTCCACTACCTGAGTGCTCAGGTTGGTGGTCATGTTCTTCACACCTTCCCACTTGACTTCGCTGCTGGTGTTCTTGTCACCGGCATTGGCAGTTACAGTCAGGTCAAGAGATGGCTTGATGTTCCAGGTGCCCTGCTTGATGTTGCGGGATACGCTCACACCAACTGGTACGGAGATCAGGTTCTGAGTATCGCCTGAAATCTTTGCAGTCTGGTTGCTGCTTACAGCAACTTCGTGGTCTGAGGTCTCCAGACGGGTGAAACGTACACCGGCATGAGGAGTGATGTCCACTGAGCCTGCCTTGATAGCGTAGCTGGCGGTCAGACCGGCAGACAGGGCCTCACTGTCAACAGATGCTTTGGCAGCGCCAAGAGCAGTCTGAGCAGTCAGATCGTTGTCAGCCTTGGTGTAGGAAACATCACCGGCAATAGTAACCGGACCGTGTTCACTGCGGGCGTAGACAGCGCCACCGAAGTACTTGGCTTCGTTGCTTACACCAGCTGCCATGCCGTTGGAGGTGACATCGGCCTTACCTGCAGAAACAGCTGCACCAACCTCAACATTGCTGGAGACGCGGAAGCCTGCACCTGCAGTAATACCGTTGAGCTCAACCTCGTTGCCATAGTCCATACCGTCAGCGCTCAGACCGGAATTATCGATCTTGCGATAGGTAGGAGCTACCCAGACACCGCCATTGCTCTGAGTTGAAGTCAGACCACCCTTGTCAGAATCGCTGGCCACAATCTCAGGGTTAGTTGCGGCATCGATACCGGAGCGGGCTGCGACAGCATCAGCCAGACTGTCAGAGGCGGCCAGCGCGGTGCGGGCTGCACCACCAAGGCTGGCGATACGTACAGTAGCTTCAGCATCACTACCGTCGTTAGTAGCAGTCAGGACGTGGTTGAGCAGACCGTTATCGGCGGCATGGTAAGCGCTGTAAGAACCGTCGTCATTCTTGACGGCCACATACTTGCCGGCAGCCAGTACCTTGCCATTTTCATCAGTAAACTGATTCTTGCTGGCATCGTAAGAAACGTTCTGAGCCAGGTCACCATGCACATTCTGACGATCGGCATTGTCTGCAAAGCCACCGTAGGTAGCCAGAGCATCACGTACCGGCTGGGAGATCTGGTTATAGCTCTTGGCAGCAACCTCACGGTTAACTGTGAGCTGAACGTCGCCTACCTGACCTGGAGCAATGCCGTCAGCTGCTGTAAACAGGCCGTTGACAGACTCGAGCTTGAGATTCTTGTTGTTCTCGGTAACCAGCTCAACCTTGCCGTCTGCATCCTTGAACAGGTTCACAGGAGCAGATGGATTGTATGAAGTACCTGCAATCAGAATCTTGGCGTCCTCACGGGCGTAGATGCTGGCGTCCTTCTTATTGAAGGTGATTGCAGCGGTATTCTTGTCAGTTACGGCATTGTTATGCAGAGCCAGTGCAGAGTTCCTGTCGAGGTAAATGTCATTACCGTCAACATTGCCTCTGTAGGTTGAGTCAGCATTCTTGTAATCAGCATAGCTGCGGCCGGCATCAACAACTATCTTGCCGCCCTGAGCTACTGTTACAGGCTTTGCTACATAAGCAATAGCACCGGTGGCATTCTTGTTGTTCGCTGGATCCTGCAGAGCGCCATCCTTGAAGTATGGAGCAAATGCAGTCTGTACTTCCTTAACAGCGCCATCCAGATCGGTGGCACTGGTACCAATGGCCACTACAGAGTTCTTCAGAGCAGTTACGGTACCGTTAATCTCACCTGCTGTATTGGCAGCTGTCGGAGCCTTGGAACCAACAGTGTTCATGGCCACGATGGTTGCCTGCTCGGTGTACTCAGGGTCAGCAACCAGACTGCCGCCATTGAGATTACCGTGCTTGGCAAAGAGGGTAGCACTGCCGCCCTTGCCATCTGAGCCAACACGGACTTCAACTCCGTTGGCCAGACGAAGCTCGTCAGCACTGGTCTTGCCTTTGGCAAAGTGACCGCCTCTGGTGAACTCAACAGTACCAAACTCATTGTCACCGTTAAGTGTGGTCTGGTTGGCAAATACAGTCTTGCCCTTGACCTTGAGGTTGCCATTGAAATCGGTCTGACCGATACCACTGTCATTACCAATTTCCAGGGCCTCAGCCTCGATGGTACCGGCAGGAGGATTTGCAGCAGCAAAGAGTGCTGCACCCTGTGCAGGGTCATTGATCAGCTTGTCAGCCTGGAGGGTACCCTTAACCTTGAGGTTACCAAAGGCAGATACTGCATCAACATCGAGGACATCTCCGCCTACCTCAAGGGTTGCGCCCTGAGCAACAGCCAGCTTGTCGCCGCCGTCGATGTTCTCACCAACCTTGGCCGTACCTTCGATGACTACGTTCTTAACATCGTCAATGCCCTTGGCAACATTGATGGTGCTGCCACTGTTGACAGTAAGAGAATCACCTCTGGTGACACCGCCGGAAACGTTAATGGCGCTTCCGTTCTGGGCCAGAATGCTGTCGAAGTTATAAACATCACCACCAACAGTCAGCTTGGATTTATCAAGGGAAATGTCCTGTACTCTGCGGGCATCACCCTTAATCTCAATGGTGCTTCCGTCAGTTGCGATCAGCTTATCGGTGTTACGGACATTCTTAGCAATGGTGGCTTTTGAACCTGCCAGTGCAAGTTCCTTAACACCAGTCATGGCGTTGGCAGTAGTCAGAGTTCCGCTTCCGGTAACAGTGAGCTTGTTTACATTCTTGAAGCCACCATCTGCAGTGATACTACCGCCGGAGACTGCCATTTCCTTAACATTGTCAAATGCGGCCTTACCTGTAATGGTGCTGTTTGCAGCAACAAACTTGTCGACATTGCTGATCTCACCACCGAAGCTGCCGCTGGCGCTGTTAAATACAACTTCATCAGCGCGCTTGATGCCGCCATTGGCTGCAAGGGTGCCACCTGATTGAACAGTAATCTTGTCAGAATTGGTGATAGCGCCAGTTACACTGACATTAGCCTTGGACAGGCCAATTTCCTTAATCTGATCAAGGCCGCCATTGACAGTGAGCTTACTGTTGCCTACTGCAAGCAACTCATTGGCATTGGTAATAGAACCGCTGACAGTACCGCTGGAGGCATCCATGGCAATCTGCTTGACGTAATCAATATTGCCATTGACGCTCAGCTGAGTGCCGTTGACGAGAGTAAGCTTATCGCCATTATCGATTGCGCCACCAACAGTAGCCTTGGTATTGGACAGACCAATATCCTTAACGCCGGACATGCCGCCAGAAGTCTTAAGAGTACTGTCGAGAGCAGCCAGCTTATCGCCGCGATTGATAGCTCCGCCGATATCTGCATTTGAGCCGTAGATTTCAAACTTTTCAACTCGGTCAAGGCCACCACCAGTAGTGGTCAGCTTGCTGTTACCTGCAAGCAGAACATTCTTGGAGTCAGTAATGGAACCGCCAATGTTTGCCTTGGAGCCGGCCATCAGAACTTCCTTGACATCATCAAGTCCGCCCTGAGTATTAAGGGTAGTGTTGCCGGTTAAAGCAAGGCTGTCGGAGTCAACAATACCGCCACTGACATTGGCTGTGGAGTTATGAACGGTGATCTTGTCAACCTTGTTCATACCACCATTGGCAGTCAGAGTGCTGTCAATCATGCCAAAGTTGGTGGTATCGTTGATAGCACCACCTACAGTGGCTGTAGAGCCAGCCATGGTGATGTCCTTGATGCGATCAAAGCCACCAGTTGAGCTGAGCTCAGAGCCATTAACCATGGTCAGGGAATTTGAGTTGCTGACACCACCGCCAAGTGTTGCCTTGGAATCAGCAAGGATAATTTCCTTAATGTTTTCCAGAGCACCTGAAGCCTGAAGGTCACTCTTGGCTACCAGCTGCAGTTTGTCGCCATTCTTAATGCCACCGCCGTTGAACTTGAGCTCAGAGCTGTGAGCAATAATCTGCTTGACGTTTTCAAGACCGCCATTGGCAGTAAGAGTACTGCCTGCTGCACCAATGGTATTGGTACCTGTAATGTTACCAGTAATGGTTACGTCACCGGATGCAAGAGCAATATCCTTAACATTCTCAAGCTTGCCACCAACATTAAGCTTATCGGTTACCTCAAGCTTATCAATGTTAGTCAGATTATTAGTGACCTCTGTCTGGGCATTTACAGCTACGTTGGCAATGTTGTCGATGCCATCAGAGAACTTGGTCTGTGCCTCGATGAATACATTGGTGTAATCACCCTTACCAAGGCCCTGAATCTTGTTGACCTCGGTTAATACCTTGCCATCACCACCGATAACGAGATTAGTCTTGTCGCTCTCCTTGCCTGCCTTGAGGTAGAGGTCCTTAAGCTTGCCACCGTTGTTAAATTCAAAGGAGGCACCGGAGTCCAGAGTGGCGTCGATCAGAGCGTCATTTCTGGTGGTATCAACAAGGAACTTGCCGCCGTTGCCATCAGCCTTATTAACAGAGCCGTTACCAAGCAGTAACTCATCGCCGTCAACGCGCATGGAGCCGACGTGAGCTACAACCTTTTCGCCGTCACGGATGTTAACCAGTCGACGGCCAATCAGATTGTCAGACTTGATACCGTCAAGACCGTTTTCAGCGATAAATACCTTGAGCTTCTGCCAGTCAATATCGCCGTTAGGCAGGATTACGTCCTCGATCTTGTCAATTAAGGCGCCGCCGATATCGATATTGCCATCAGGTACCTGATCAGGGTTCTTGAGGAACTCTTCCTTTAACTTCTTGATGTCATCCTTAGTCAGGACGGTCTTGTCGTCGAAGTTAAATCTGATGGTAGCACCATCGGTCAGAGAAATGTTGTTGAGATACTTGTTCTTAGGATCGATCTCACCACCGTCCCAGCCCTCAGGATGCTCGTTACCATTGTTGCCATGGATATCGTGATTGAACTCAAGATCTCGCAGAGCTTCAATACCAAGCTCAAGCTTGGCAGTAGCGCCGCTGATATTGATATCACCACCGGTAGTGGTAAAGCCATACTGGAGCTTGTCACCTGTTGAAGTGCCAATAGGGGCCTTACCTGCAGTCATCTTGCTGTTGAGAATGTTCAGAGTGCCATCTGACATCTCAAAGTTCTTGACTGTGAGCTCGCCTGAAGAAACTGAGCCGTCAACATTGGTAATGGTGCCGATATTTACCTCACCACCAGCCATATTGAGGCTGTTGGCAATCATGCTGCCAGAGGTATTGAGCTTACCAGCAGTAATGTTGGCATCATCAGCGTTGAGCATGCCGGTTACGGACATGCTGCCACCATTGATGTTCAGAGGACCAACATTGGCTGTTCCAGTAACATTTAAAGAACCGCTGGTTACATCAAGCTGCTTGGTAATCAGACCATTGCCTGCACTGACTGCAGCTCCATTAACCTGCATGTTACCTGCAGTAATAGCGCTTCCGGCGGTGATGCTGCCACTGTTGAGTACGGCATCACCAAGGATATCCAGTCTGTTGGTAATTGTGGTCTTGCCGCCATTGGTAGTCATATTGCCACCGAGACTGGCGTTGCCTCCAACAGTCAGGTCACCACTTTCAATATCAGCATTACCTGCCAGCAACAGATCGCCACTGGCACTGACGGTACCGCCCTTCATGAGCAGGTTATCAGAGGTAATATTGCCCTTGGTTGTAAGAGTACCGGCCTCAGTACGCAGAGTATCACCAACAGCCAGGCTGCCACCAAAGTCGACCTTACCTCCCTCAAGTGAGAATCGGCCTCCTACAGTACCGGCACCACTGACATTTACAGTTGAGTTGCCCTCAACAATCATGCTGCGATCACCGGACAGATTGCCTGCTACATCGAGTTTGGAATCGTAAACATCGATATAACCTGTAGAGGTCAGGTCATTCTTGGCAGTTACAGTTGAGCCGTCGATAAAGATATCGTCAGAGGTAAGCTTACCACCGGCAATAACAGTACCACTGTTGCTGACATCAAGCTCACCTGTAGTAGTAAAGTCGCCAGAGCTGGTAATGCTGCCACCGTTCATGACGACATTGCCGCCAGTGAACTTGCCATCAGCAGTTACTGTACCGTTATTCAGATCAGCATTGTTTAAGGTAATGTCATTCTTGGCAGTAAGAGTTCCGCCGGACATGTCGAAATTGTTGGCGGTAAAGCTGCTGCCTGCAGTGACAGTTGCGCCCTCAAGGTCGGTATTACCTACAGTCATGTCACCGCTGCTGGAGAGCTTGCCACCAGCCATCTCGAGAATATCGCCGGAGAAGGCGCCGCCTGCACTAACAGTACCACTGGTAATGCTGATGTCTTCGCCTGCAAAGTCGCCAGAGGCAGTAAGATTGCCTCCTGACATGGTCAGATCGCCACCGCTGTACTTCTGATGAGCAACGAGGTTACCGCCACTCATGGTGACATTACCAAGCTCTACATTGCCTTTACCTTCAAGTCTGCCGCCGGTCATGTCGACGTTGCCGCCAGTTACAGGACCACCTGCTCCTATAGTGCCATCATTAATTTTTACATTGCCAAAGTTAAAGGCACCATCGACCTGCAGATTGCCTTTCTTTGCTGCAGTGACGCGGCCCTTGAGTGCATTAAAGTCGCCCTTAACTTTAACTATGACGTTTTCAACAGTAGCGTCATTTCCAACATTGACATTCTTGCCAACGGTGAGAGCACCGCCGGTAACGGTCATGTCTTTGCCGACAGTCAGATTCTGCTTTATGTCAGTCTTGCCATTGCTCATGGCAAAGTCACCAGAGACATTGGCGTCGCGGGTAATGTTTGCAGTGCCGCTGGTCATTGTGTAATCACCGGCAGTAAGGTCTCTGTTGACAATGATGTTACCGCCAGAAATCTTAAGCTCTTCTCCGACACTTACGTCGCTGCCGCCACCAATAGAGCCGCTGCTGATTGTGTACTTGCCATCAACATTAATGATGCCAGCACTTACAACACCGCCAGACTGCACAACATCTCCATGGCCAGTCAGAGTACCTCTGGCAGTTACTGCGCCGCCGGACACGACAATATCACCACTGACATTCATGTCCCTGGTTGCCTCTACGGAGCCGCCTGCTATGTAAAGTCTGTCATCTACATTGACATTGTTGACTGCACTCAGACGTGAGCGAAGAACTTCAAGCTCGTGGGCATTGATATCATTGCCTGCTGTGATATTTGGACCGAATACTCCATTAGGGGCACTGGTAGCCTTGAAAGTACCGCCTACAGTGATATCGTGACCAGCATTGAGAACACCTCGTGTGACATCTACTCCGCCATTCAGGACTATATCGTTTCCTGCCTGGAGCGTAGTATCTTCAACGACATTTGCCTTGTCGCCAGATGCAATGAAATCCTTTTGAGTGGTAACAGTGGCCTTCTTAAGAGAAGCGTGCTTGCCTGTTATGGACTCGGTGCTTTCAATATCACCGCCATTCATGACCATCTCATCAAAGTTCATCACACCCTTTGAATCAATGGTGCCGCCATTCATGGCGAGCTTGTCAAAATTAAGCGAGCCATGCTCATGTACATCAATCCTGGAACCGTCAGCAAGAGTTACAGTGCCGGCATCGAGTACAGGGGCTCCAGTCTGGCCATATTCAGGCGCAGCAGTGTGGTCAGCCTCCATTGGGGAGCCGACTTCAATCACAGCATTCTTGCTGGCATCAATATCCTGGGCAGTCCAGTAGCCATACTTGACCTTAAGGGCAGCCTTTTGCTTGGCATCGAGGCCATCCAGATTAAGGTTCATATCAAGATGACCAGTATCAGCTGAATGCGATGCAAGCTCACCAGCTGCACCGCCCGAGGTCAGACGGCCAAACTGGTCTGTCTTGCGATCTGCAAAACCAAGCTGTACCTCTGCTTCATGGCCAACCTTGATATTTTCAACCTGGTTCTTTGAGTTAAGCTCTTTACCGACAACGAGCTTGCCACTCTTCAGATCGAGCTCACCTTTTCCATAAGTGGCACTGTCAATGGTCATGCCCTCTCTGGCAATGAGGGTATTACCCTTGCCAAAATCAATGGCATCAGCCTTAAGACGCATGTTTTTGGCATCAACAGTATTGCCGCTGCCTGAAATGCCAATGTTGTCAGTCTTTACTTTAGAAGAGTCAGAAACCTTCTGGAATCTGCCAAAGTCAAAGGCCTGCTTGATACCATTCTTCTTACCGCCATCAAGATCACCCTCGATGACCATGCTGGCATTACCGCCGAGGAAGACTGCTGCTCCTGAATTAGTTCTCTTGCTCTTATCACTGGTATTCAGGATCTGAGCAGCACCATCGCCGTTTAATTTCAGCGCACCATCCTTAATATCAAAAGTGGTCTTATGCTTATTGCTTGCACCTATAGCGATAGTACCAGTAGACAGGTCAAGTGTAGCCTTGCTGTTGTAGTCAATCTTGCCGCCACTGTTGTCAGTCTGAATTTCCTGTACGCCATTGCCGTGTACCCTGATAACAGTGTCTTTCTGATTCTGAAGAGCTATACCCTCTTTGATCTTGAAAGTAGCATCTACACCTTTGGCGTCAGGATTGGCCTGAGCTCCACCAACCTCGATATCACCGCCTGACAGATTGAGATATCCCTTATGATGGACATCACCTGCAGAGACATGAATCTTTCCGCCGCTTTCAACCTTTAAGTTGTTTTCAAAAGAAGTTGAACCTGCCTCAGTAATCTTTTTCAGATCCTGACCATATGGATTCTCTACCTGATTAGTGTTAACAAACTCCAGCTCATTCTTCAGATTGAAGGTCTTATCGCCAACAGTAGTAAGAGTGACATTCTTAACTGTGGCTTTCTTGAAGTTGTAGTCGACATTATCCTTGCCGACCTCTTTCAACTCCAGGTTGTCAGCCTTTAGATTAAGATTTTCTCCAAGGTCCCAGCCAGCTGTTGCTTTTTCGCCGGTTACAAGGGCCTTATCTACCTTCATCTTGTCAGCAGAAATAGTTGCGCCTTCATGAACCTGGATCTGGCCCATGAAGCGCTTGTCATTAAACTTGAAATTGTTCAGGTGAACAGCTGAGCCGTTCTGAGTTCTCAGATTAAGCTCGCCATCGTTCTTTATCTCAATAGTGCCGTTGTGATTGTTTGAGGCCTTAGGAGCATTTACGAAGTCATTAACCTGACCCCAGTATGCCTTTAACTTGGCTTTCTGGTCATCTCCATCACCAATTGTAAGCAGTGCATTCTGCTTGTGCTGGTTGGTTATCTTTGCACCCTGACCAAGCTCAAGAGTACCGTTTTTAAGATGGACCTTGCCTGCATCAGCCTGAGCCTTTGCACCCTCAATCTCAAGGTTACCGGAGTTGATCTTCAGATGGGTATCAGAGCCCTGAAGAGTAGGGGCAGCCTTGTCAAAATCAAATACAGCAGTACGACCACCACCTACCTTAATAGTAGTGTTGTCCAGAGTGCCAGTTGCCTTAATAGTACCGTTATTATTAAAGCCAGCTGCCGGGTTATCGTTATGCTCAGCAAAAGAAATGGTACCGCCAGTGCCCTTAATATTGCCCTGAAGCACGACGTTTTCGGCATTCTTGCCATTCATGATAATGGTGCCACCATTCAGATTGATTTCTGATGCACCATCCTTATGAGTATGGTCACGACCAAAAGCTGTTAATGAGCCATGTGCATTTTCGGTTTCTGCAATGTGAACAGTACCACCAGAGCCAATATTGATGGTATCAGCACTTACCTGAACACTGTTGCCTGAGTGGTAGCCTGAACGTATACGCAGCTCACCCTGATCGACATCAATTTTGCCGATGTCCATCTTGAACTCGTAACCGCCCTCTGGCTCACCAAGGGCCATAACCGCATCACTGCCGCTAATTTTAAGTGATCCATCGCCTGTAATACCGGAGCCCTGACCAAAGCCACGAATCTTATACGGGTCGGAGCTGTTGCCATGGGTAACAGTCAGATTGCCCTTCCAGTTGAGCTGTTTGTTGACTTTAAAATCTTTGGATGTACCGCCGGTTGAGCCGTCAAGAGTGTAGTCTCCACCATTCTGCAGCTGATCAATATTATTCAGTGGGGTTGCAGCATCGGCGGTGGAGGAGTAGACGCTGGCCAGCGCTGCCGTGCTGAGAATAGCGGTAGAAGCCAGACCTTTGAGATAGGCGTCCTTCAGTACAGCACGGTACTGTGCTGACAGAAATGTGATGGTGGAATTTGTTTGCTTCATAACTAGCTCTCTACACGACAACCTGTCAGGATAACCGGATCCGGTCACAGAGGGCCGGGCAACTGGCCTTGCTGTGGAGTTCCGGTCCGAGGCAGATATCGGATACAGGGTTAAAAAAAATGGAAATCGGGACTCTGGTTCGATTATGGGCAGGCGGCTTTGTCGGCTGGCGGGGAGACAGTGAAGGTGTGCCTCGAGCTCATGTGCTGTGGTGTTACATGAGTATGTGGCGCTAACCCTTGCTGTCGGGGAAATCCTTATGGTTCTTCCCTGCTCTCTCCTGAGCAGTACTGCACATATTTAATCTGGACAGACAGTCTGGCGACTGTATGGAGATTGTGAATCAGAGTTGTTAAGTCTGCTGTCTTTGTCAGGACAGCGCGGTTTTGTCTGTTTGTTCGTTCAGTTAAGGCTTCAATGCCCCGGACTGAGCAAAACCTGGCTCAGACCAGGTAATGTCCTATTATCGGCAGCATTACGCAAAATTTGACCTTAAATGCTCAAAGTGTGAGCCGTGGCTGACTGCAGCAATGGCCTTGCACATCAGCTGTCAATGTATCTTCTCTCATATCTATGTTGACGTATTTTACTTTTGGGGCAAGATACGCCTTATGTCTGTAATGCGATCAGCCTGTTTATCGGATTGATACCAGCAACAGGCATCCCCGGCCGGACACTGATGCCCGGGCCGGGATTCTCTTCTCTCTTCTCTTAATTCTATCTGTTTTTTTTCAATGCACCAATGGTGATCAGTTTGATCTACGCCTTTACCCGAAAGCTGCGCTTCGGGATACATGCCGTAAATATCAGCCTTCTCAAAGCAGGTATTACCACCTCTTTGCTGGCTGTACTGAGCTCAGGTGCAAAAAACTGATACTCAGTAAGGACTGGGCCGTGCAGCAAGGATTGACCTTGCTCATCAGGCAAATGCCTGCGGCGTCAGCCGAAGGCACATGCCAGGGGCGTCAGCCGGGGGCTGCAGCCCTTAGGCCGCTGGCCGCTCAGGCGTAGCCGGTCCTGGGATGGCATGGGCCATGGCTGGGCAAGAGGCATTCTGTCAGGACATTATGGCTTTGGTCCTGCTGCAATGTGACAGAAAAACAGTCCATTTTTTCACATGCAAAACACGATCCGCCAATGGAATGACGCCTGACTGCCCATGCATCATAGTGCCAGCGGCGGCCCCGCAGCACAGCTGCCGGACGTGGCGGCCCGCCGCTACCCGCAGCTGTGCTGCGGGCTGGGGCGGGTTAGTAGTCGTAGCGGGCGTTGGCCTCGACTGCCAGGTCCTTTGTGGAGTCCGAGGTTCTGTAAGCTACGCCGGCACCGGCTGCAAAGCGGCCGTTGCGGACGGTGACGCCGGCCTTGATGCCTGCGGTGTAGTCATCAACAATCTGGGAGTCGAGGCTGGTGGTCATGTTGTTAACACCCTGCCACTTGACGTCGTTCTTGCTGGACTTGTCACCGACATTGGCTGTCATGGTCAGATCAAGAGATGGCTTGATGCTCCAGGTACCATGCTTGATGTTGCGCGATACGGTTACACCAACAGGTATGGAGACCATATTGGCAGTGTCACCAGTGGAGCGGGCAATGGTAGAGCCATTGATGGAGACATCATGATCCGAGGTGCTGACATGAGTCAGGCGGATACCGGCATGAGGAGTAACCTCAACAGGACCTGCCTGCATCTTCTGACGGGCGGTAACACCGGCGGTGATAACCTTGCTGCTCACAGATGCCTTTGCCTCTCCCACAGCTGTCTGAGTGGAGAGATCGTTATTGGTCTGGGTATAGGCCATATCAGCAAGCACGGAGATCGGACCTCTGGTGTAACGGCCGTAGGCAGCAGCACCAATGTACTTGCCTTCGTTCTTCACACCCGATACCAGTCCCTTTGAATCACCGTCAACAGTACCGGCACTGATAGCTGCACCGACCTCGACATTAGGGTGAACACGTACATCCAGACCTGCTGTCATACCGGCAAGCTTAATATCATTGCCATAGCTCTTGTTGTCAGCAGTCAGGCCGTCGCTGTCAACCTTTCTGTAGGTTGGAGTCATCCAGGTTGAGCCCTTGCTGTAGGCCTGCTTCTCATTACGCTTGTCGTTCATCCATGGCACAGCCTGAACCGGCTTTGAGGTGTAACGATCATCTACGGAAGCTGTAGTCATGCCTGAACGGGCAGCAATGGCATCAGTAGTAACCTCAGAGGCGGTCAGAGCACTGCGGGCAGTACCACCAAGGCTGGACATACGGGCTACAGCCTCAGCATCACGACCGGAATTGGTAGCTGTAACAATGTAGTTGAGCAGCGGGTTGTTGGCCTTATGGTAAACGCTGTAGGAGCCGTCAGGATTCTTGACCGGAACAAAGTTGGTAGCGGTCAGTACATTGCCGCTGCCATCAGTAAACTGCTGATTGTCAGGATTGTAGGTCACGCCTGAGGCTACATCACCATGCAGTGGTGGACGGTTTGGATTGTTGTCAAAGCCGCCATACTGGGCCAGAGAGTCACGTACCGGCTGAGAAACATCGTTAAAGCTCTTGTCAGCCACGGTCTGATTGACGGTAAGGAAGAGATCATCAACCTGACCTGGACCAAAACCCTCAGGAGCCTCAAACAGTCCGTTTACAGACTCAGCATCCATTGGTTTGCCATCTTCGGTAATGAGTTCAATCTTGCCATTGGTATCACGGAATACCTTGATTGGGGCATTAGGATTGATGGTAGTACCGGCAATGAGCAGCTTGGAGCCCTTCTTTGCGTACATGCTGGCATCGGGCTTCTTAAAGGTTATGGCAGCTGAGTCAGTACCCTGTACGGCATCGTTATGCAGTACCAGAGCTGAATTGTTGTCCACATAAATATCGTTGGCAGCAATCAGGCCCTTGTACTGGGCATCAGCAGCATGGTACTCGTCATAGCCACGGGTGGCGTCGACCACAATCTTGCTGCCTGAGGCCAGGGTAACTGGACGGCCTACGTAGGCTACAGAGCCAATGGCATCTGGAGAGGATGCCGGATCCTGCAGCGAGCCGTTCTTGAAATAAGGTGCCAGAGCGGTCTGAATTTCATTAACGGCGCCGTCAACATCCTTAGCTGAGGTGCCCATGGCGATTACAGCATTCTTAAGGGCTACCACTGTACCGTTGAGCTCACCTGCACGGGTAACTGCAGCGGCAGCAGCCAGCTTGGCTGGTGCACCTGTCTCAGGGCTGGTGCCAGCGGTGCCTCCGGCACCTGGAGTGGTGCCTGTGCCTGGGGTGGTGCCGGTGTCAGGGCCGGTGCCGTTGCCGGCATCAGGGGTGGTGCCGCCCTCAGGGGGCTGTGGCAGGGACGGATCTGTGCCCATGTTGTTCATGGCAACAATAGTGGCCTTCTCGCCATACTCAGGGTCAGCCACGATGGTGCCGCCATTGAGATTGGCGTAGCCTGCAAGCAGGTGGGCAGTGCCGCCCTTGCCATCAGATCCAGCGCGGACTTCCACGCCCTGAGCCAGATCCAGCTGACCTGCAGTGGTATTGCCTTTGGCAAGGTGGACACCACGGGTAAACTCGACTGAGCCAAATTCATTATTGCCGCTGAGAATGGCCTGGTTGCCAAAGCGGGCCTTGCCCTTGACCTTCATGTCGCCGCTGTATTCGGTAAGCAGAGTATCGACATTGCCGGTAATATCCAGCTCCTGAGCCTCAATTGAGGCTCCGGTGGAGCCTGGGTTTTCAGGGGTGCCAGGAGTGGCGCCTGGTACAGTACCGGTCAGGTTCTGAGCCTTGAAGGTACCGGCTACTACAATCTTGCCGTTGGCACGTACAAACTCAATATCATTGATATTGCCACCAACCTCAAGGGTAGAGCCACGGACCACATCAAGCTGAGTGCTCTTTTCCAGATCCTTGCCTACCTTGAGAGTGCCGGCAGTGACCTGGACCTTGTTCATGCCGGTCACATTGTTTCCGGCAGTTACAGTGCCGCCGCCGTTGACGGACAGGACTTCACCATTCTGGATGTTCTGAGCAATATCAGCAGTGCCACCGAGGTAGACATTCTTGACGCCGTCAATGTTCTGGGCAGTAAGGGTGGTACCTGAGGTCATGTTGAGCTCGCTGCCGCTGGCAATGCTGCCGGAGACATTGAGCGCACCACTGTCAGCCAGTACCTTGTCAAAATTAAAGACGCTTCCGCCCACCTCAGTTTTGGTATTGGAGGTCATTAACTTGCGGACATTATCGATATCGCCGCTGACCTTGATGGTGCTGTCCTGAGCTACCAGAGTATCGCTGTTGGCAATACCGCCGGCACCAACAGTGGAACCGGAGCCAATCTCAATGGTTTCACTGCCGTCAATCCTGCCTGCAATATCAGTGGAGCTGTTCATCACCACGATCTGATTGACCTGGTTTACTCCGCCTGTAGAGGCCAGCTTGCTGCCTGAGGTCAGCTGCATGATGTCGGCATTGGCGATATCGCCGCCGGCATTGACGTTGCTGCCCTGCATCAGGACCTTCTTGACCTCATTGATGCCGCCACCGGCTGTGAGCTCACTGTTTAACAGCTGCAGGCTTTCAGAGCCGCTGATCACGCCGCCAATGTTGCCTGTGGACTTGTTAAAGGCGATATTTTTGACATTATCAATGCCACCAGTGGTGGTCAGGCTGGAATTGTCAATTGCAGTGAGCTTGTCAGCATTGGTGATGCTGCCGCCTACAGTAGCAGTAGTGCCGCCAAGTCCAAGATCCTTTACCTTGTCGATATTGCCACTGACATTGACTGTGCTGTTAAGAGCCACCATCTTGTCAGAGGTACTGATATCGCCGCCAATATTGGCAGTGGAGTCACTGATACCAATATCCTTGATGCTGGACAGACCGCCACCAGTAGTAGTGATGGTGCTGCCTGATACAGCAGTCAGGCTCTCAGAGCCCTTAATGCCCTTACCGGCATTGAGAGCGGAGGCTGAGGCAATGATCTTCTTGACCTCGTTGATGGCATCAGCTGTGGTCAGCTCACTGCCAGAGGCCAGAGTCAGGCTGTCAGAGTTATTGATTCCACCGCCAATAGTGGCCTTGGAATCCATAAGAGTAATGTTCTTGACCTGCTCAAGACCGCCATTAGTGGTATTAAGCTCACTCTTGCCGGTGACAATTACGGTCTCAGCACCATTGATGGCACCACCGATATTGGCAGTGGAGCCGGCCATGAGTACTTCCTTAACCCTGTCGATACCGCCCTGAGTTTTGAGATCAGAGCCTCCGGTCAGAGCAATGGTGTCAGTACCGCTGATACCACCGCCAATGCTGGCCTTGGAATCATGAACAGTAACCTTCTGAACATCATTAAGGGCACCAGAGGTATTAAGCTCACTCTTTGAGACCAGAGCCAGACTGGTGGTGCCGTTGATGCCACCGCCAATGGTTGCTTTGGAAGCAGAGAGGGTGATGTCCTTAATCTGATCAAGAGAGCCGCTTGCTGAAAGCTCACTGCCCTTGACCATGGTCAGGCTGTCACCACTGGTAATAGCGCCGTCGATAACAGCCTTGGAGGCTGCAAGGGTAATTTCCTTGATGCTCTGCAGACCTGAACCTGAGGTAGTAAGGTTACTGCCCTCAACCAGCTGGAGCTTGTCAGTATTGGCAATGCCACCCTTGAGGTTGATATCGGAGCTGTGAGCAATGATCTGCTTGACCTTGTCAAGACCGCTCTGTACAGACAGGGAGCCGCTGACAGAACTGATATTGTCAGTACCGGTAATGCTGCCGCCTACGGTGACATCGCCTGAAGAAATGGCAATATCCTTGACGTTCTCCAGATTTCCGGCCACATTCAGCTTATTACCTGCCTCGAGCTTGTCGATATTGGTCAGGTTCTTACCAATGGTGGTCTCACCTGTTACCGAGACGCGATCGACATTGTCGATACCATCGGCAATGCTGGTCAGAGCATCAATAAAGACATTGGTATAGTCACCCTGGCCCTGAATCTTGTTGATATTGGTTACAGTGGAGCTGTTACCGCCAATGACAACATTGGTCTTGTCGCTCTCCTTACCGGCCTTGAGAATGATGTCCTTGAGGTTACCGCCATTATTAAAGGCAAAGGAGGCACCGGAGTCGAGGGTCACGTCAATAAGGGCATCATTATTGGTAGTGTCGACTACAAAATTGCCATTGTTCTTTGCGGCATTGTTTAAAGAGCCGTTACCGAGCAGTACGTCATTACCGTCCACACGCATTGAGCCTACGTGGGCTACGACCTTCTCGCCGTCCTTGATATTTACCAGACGGGCTTCATCAAGCTTGTCGATCTTGACGCCGTCAAGGCCCATGGAAGAAATGAATACCTTGAGCTTCTGCCAGTCAACATCACCATTAGGCAGGAAGACATCTTCAAGACCGTCGAGCAGGGCATCACCAATATCGATATTGCCATCAGGAACACCATCAGGATTCTTGAGGAACTCTTCCTTTAACTTCTTGATGTCTTCCTTGGTCAGATAGGTCTTGTTGTCAAAATTGAACTTGATGGTGGCGCCATCACTGAGGGTGATGTTATTAGTGTACTTGTCCTTTGGATCAATAGGACCGCCATTGCTGCCATCAGGGTGCTCATTACCGTTGTTACCGCTGATGTCATGCTTGAACACCAGATCACGCAGAGCCTCAATGCCCAGCTCCAGTTTGGCAGTAGCACCGCTGATATTGATGTCACCACCGGTAGTGGTAAAGCCGTAATCGAGCTTGTCACCGGCAGCAGTACCCAGAGGAGCCTTACCGGCTGTCATCTTGCTTTCAATGATATTGAGGACACCATCTGACATGGCGAAATCTTTAACAGTCAGATCGCCATTTTTGATAATACTGCCGTCAGGTCCCTTGAGGTTACCAATATTGATGGTACCACCAGCCATATTGAGACGATCGGCAGTCATGCTGCCAGAGGTATTGAGCTCACCTGCAGTAATACCGACATCACCGGCAGCCAGCTGACCATTGACGGACATGGAGCCGCCATTGATTTCAAGAGGACCAACAGTGGCAGCACCACTGACAGTAAGCGACCCCTTGCTGACCTCAAGATTGCCTGTGATCAGGCCATTACCGGCAGAAACATCAGCGCCGTTTATATGCATAGTACCGGCAGTCAATGCACCGCCGGCTGTAATCTTGCCGCCATCGAGCTGAGCATTACCCTGGATATCAAGACGGTTGCCAATATTTGCAGTACCGCCAGTGGCTTTGAGATTGCCACCAACATTGGCTGAGCCGCTGACATTGAAATTACCGCCTGCCAGAGTGGTATTGCCAATGGAGCTGAAATCACCGGCGCTAAGAGAGCCGCCATTGAGGTCAAGCGAGCCTGCGCTGACTGTACCCTTTGAGGTTAAGTCGCCATTGTCTATAACCAGCTCCTGGCCTACAGCAAGGCCACGGTCAAAGGAAGCAGTGCCGCCCTTCATGTTGAACTTGCCTTCAACCAGACCGTTGCCACTGACCTGCACCTCAGAGGTGCCGCTGACAATCATATTCTGGGCAGCATGCAGATTACCGCCAGCGCCTAACTTTGAGTCATAGACCTCAATGTAGCCATCAGATGACAGATTACCATTGCTGGTAATCTCACCCTTATTAACATAGATTTCCTGAGCGGCAAGGTTGCCACCGGCGCTTACAGTGCCGCTGTCTTCAACATGGAGCTCGCCACTGGCGGTAAAAGCACCGCTGGTAGTAATGGAGCCACCGGAAACATTGACGTTGTTGCCGTTGAAGACGCCACCTGCTGTTACTGTGCCCTTGTTGATATCAACATTGTTGACAGTAATATCGCTCTTGCCATTGAGGCTGCCACCGGACATGGTGAGATTACCGCCGCTGAATCTGCCACCTGCGGTTACAGTTCCCTCAGTCATGTTGACATTATCAACAGTCATGTCGCCACTGCTGGAGAGCTCACCGCCGGACATGGTGAGATCGCCACCAGAATAGGTGCCACCAGCAGTGACAGTACCGCTGGTAATGATGACATTGTCAACAGTCATGTCAGAGCCTGTAGTAAGACTGCCACCTGACATGGTGATGTCATCACCCTGGTACTTGCCACCTGCAGTAACAGTACCTCCTGACATGGTAACAGCACCCACAGTAAAGTCGCCGCTGCCGGCAATGGTGCCTCCCGACATGGTGATATTGCCGCCACTGACATTACCACCTGCGTTGACCTTGCCTGCAGTTATCTGCATGGTGCCATACTGGAAATTCTTACCGGCGTTGACGGTGCCATTGTTCAGGCTGACATGATCACCGGTAATAAAATCACCGGATGCAGTGACAGTAACCTTGCCAATGCTGGAGTCACCACTGACCTTGATATCCTTGCCTGCTGTCAGCACACCGGCACGGGCATCGAGATTCTTGCCCACAATCAGACTGCCACCATATTTGGCAGCACCGCCTTCCATGATGTAATCGCCTGAGGCTACACCGTCGCCGCTGACTCTTACCAGAGCCTTGCCACTTACCTTGTAATCATCAAGAGCAACAGAATTGCCTTTAACATTGATTTCACCGCCACGGAAATCAAAGTTATTGGCAGTCAGGTTCTTATTGACAGTTACACCACCACTGGTGACGGTCATGTCGCCACTGACGGTCATGTCACCGGCGCCGCCAATGGCGCCGTTATCCATGGTGTAATCGCCGGAAACATTAATGGTTCCAGCGCTTAACACACCACCGGTCTGATTAACATCACCCTGCCCCAGGAAAGTGCCAGCTGCAGTTACAGAGCCGGAAGAAAGATTCATGTTCTTAAGGACAGTGACATTCTTTCTGCCAGTAAGATGGGTACCACCAGCATTGAGCTCGTCTTCAAATACGGCATCACCGGAGACATTGATCAGGCCTCCATTGAGATTTGAGGCTCCAGGACCACGGGCGGTGAGATTCTTGCCGGCATTGATGGTGCCGCCGGTCATATTGACAGTACCGGCAGTGATATCAGAACTGGTGTCAATGGTGCCATTGGCCATGGCCAGGTCATCAAAGTGCATATCGCCGGAAGCCTTGACCTTGCCGCCCTTCATATCGAGCTTGTCAAAATCAACAGAGCTCTGATCATGCACAATGATCTGGGAACCATCAGCCAGAGTTACAGTGGCAGCCTCAAGTGCAGGAACACCATTGCCGTATACAGGCGCAGCAGTTTCTCCGGTCCCCAGTGCGGAGCCGACTTCAATTAAACCGTTTTGTGAAGCGTCTATATCCTTTGCAGACCACTTGCCATACTTGACCTTTAAGGCAGCCAGCTTGTCCGGGTTAATACCATCGAGCTTGATGTCAATCTGGACATTGCCGGTTTCAGCAGACTTATCAGTAAGAGTACCAGCGGCACCTGCGGCAGTAAGATCGCCAAAGCGATCGGTCTCACGCTTAGCATAGCCAAGCTCAAGCTCTGCAGTTGAGGCGTCCTTACCCACATTGATCTGGCTGACACCGCCATCAGAGCTCAGTCTGTTACCCACGACCATACGGCCACTGGTAAGAGCAAACTCACCGTTGGACTGCTTTTGAGCATCAATGGTCATACCCTCACGGGCAATGAAGCTGTTACCCTCGCCAGGATTGAGCTCAGCTCCCTTGAGATGCATGTTAACTGCCTGCACAGTATTTCCTGTGCCGGAGATACCTACCTCGTCAGTGTTGAGCTGATCAGCACCGGAAACCTGCTTGAAGATCTCAGTAGAGATGCCAGTGCTCTTACCTCTGTCCAGGGCATTAAGCTCACCTTCGATAACCATGCTGGCATTGCCGCCCAGATGCACGGCTGCACCAATGGCAGTGTTGCCTTTGCGCTTGTTCTGAGTATCAAGCAGCTCACGGGCATTATCAGTGCTGAGCTTGAGAGATCCGTCCTGAATGTCAAAGGTGGCCTTGTTCTTAGGCTTGCTATTACCGGCAATAGTGAGCTTGCCGGAAGTCAGGTCGAGCACAGCCTGGCCCTTGATGGTCTTGCCACCACTGCCGTTAGCATCAGCACCTACAGTCTGCTCGCCTGTACCCTTGATGGAAATACTGGTTGGGGCTTTACTGGTAATATGCAGGCCACCCACAGCCTTCCACTGAGCGTCTACACCACTGGTGCGCTCACGCATGTTGTAGGTGTCATTCAGCTCCTGACCACCAACATTCATGCTGCCCTCATTGAGGGTCACCTTGCCTTTGGTGGTCAGAGTACCGGCTGCCACATCAAGACGGCCGCCCTTATCGATGGAAACAGCCGAGTTGAATGCGGTCTGACCTGCCTGATAGTACTTAGGACCATTGGCATCGTCAGGATGAGCCTGCATTTGGCTGTTAACAATGCGGATATCGTTCTTGAGGTTAAAGGTCTGCTTCCAGCCTCCATTGGCCTCAAGCTGCAGATTTTTGGTTACAGCCTTGCGGAACTTGTAATCGATATTGCCGGCTCCGCTCTCCTTGAGTTTGAGAGTGTCGGCACGCAGATCAAGACTGTTGGCTGTTGACCAGCCGGCTGAAGCACCGGCTCCGGTCTTCAGCGCGCGATCAATCTTAAGATTATCAGCAGCAACAGTACCGCCGTCATGGACCTGTATCTGACCCATGAAGCGCTTGTCATTGAAATCGAAATTGTTCAGATGAATATCAGAGCCATTGGCATTGGCCATCTCCAGCACGCCATCTTTTCTGATTTCGATAGTGCCGTGATGATTACCGTTTTTGGCATTGACGAATTCGTTAACCTGACCCCAGGAAGCCTTTAAGCGTCCTTCCTGATCCTCGTCGCCACCGCCAATGGTCAGAAGAGCATTCTGTTCATGATTATTGGAAATTTTGGCATTTGCGCCCAGCTCAAGAGTGCCATTATGGATTTCGACACGGCCGGTGTCAGCCTGAGCAGGTGCGCCCTTGATCTCAAGGGTGCCGGAATTGAGTTTGAGGTGGGAATCGCTGCCTGGAATAGTACCAAGGGCCTTGTCAAAGTCAAAGACGGCAGTGCTCCTGCCACCTACCTTGATGGTGGTGTTTTCAAGCACACCGGTGGCCTTGATGGTACCGTTGTTATAAAAGCCCGGCTGGCCTGAATTTTCGGCAAAGCTGATGGTGCCGCCATTGCCGGTAATCTGTCCCTGAAGAACGGCATGCTCGGCTTTCTGGCCGTTGAGGAGAATACGGCCGCCAGACTGCAGGTTGATAACCGAGGCCTTTTTGCCATTACCCTCAGTACGGCCCAGAGCAGCAACGGAGCCGTTGTCACCCATGCCCGCTACATGGATGATGGCCTCACGATTAGGATCACCGCTGCCCACAGTGATGTTATCGGCGCTTACCTGGGTGTTTCCTGCCATATGGAAACCAGAGCGCACACGCATCTCGCCTTCCTGAATATCAATCGAGCCGAGATCCATCTTGAATTCGTAATTGCCCTGTGGCTCGCCAACAGCCACAACAGCTCCCTTGCCATTGACAGACAGAGAACCGTTGCCATTGATGTCAGCACCTTCAACATTGCTGATGATCTTATGAGGGTCGCCCTTTACTGAGCTGTTTACAGTCAGATTACCCTGCCAGTTGAGGTCCTTATTGACACGCAGGTCCTTTGAACCGGCTGTGTCATCCAGGGTGTAGTCACCAGCAGTACCGAGCTGCTCGAGGTTATCGAGTTTTGTGGCTGCCTCGGCAGATGAACTGTAGACGGATGCCAGCGCAGCCGTGCTGAGAAGTGCGGTCGAAGCCAGACCTTTCAAATAGGCGTCCTTAAGTACAGCACGGTATTGTGCTGCCAGGAATGTGATAGTGGAGTTTGTTTGCTTCATGGTTATTTCTCAACACGACTTCCTGCCTGCAGGAGGGCAGACCATCAGACCTCAGGCCGGGCAAGGTGCCTTGAGGGCTGGAGACAGCCTGAAGCTGTCAGGTCCGTCATCTGCAGATGGCGGGTACAGGGGTCAATATCTAATCTGATTTGACAGGGGCAAGCTGCCGTGACAGCAGGGAGTAAAGCGTTTACTCCTGTAGTCGGTAAATTGCGCTCATGAGGCTGTCCCCATGACTGTCAGCGGCATGCCACTGTGACACTGGGGAGTAAAGCGTTTACTCCTGTAGTCGGTAAATTGCGCTCATGGGGCTGTCCCCATAACTGTAAGCGGCTTGCCGCCGCTGCACAGGCCGTAAAGGCATCGATATTTACCTGGATATTCAGGACTATATGGCAGGTATTCCTGAATATCTCCCTGGCAGTACTGCACATACTTGCGCAAAGAGCTGAACGTGACTGAGCATGACAGGCAAGTCCGGGCCTGCTGCTAAGCTGCAGGACACCTGAAGATGACCTCCAGCTTCATGGCTACAGTTGCAGCTGCAGCTGGGACTGCAGTGCCGCACAGAAGCATGAGCCTCCTTTGGTATGCAGTCCTGATTTGCCGCCGGGCAGGCTGACAAATCTCTCCTTGAAAATCAGAATTGTTTAATTTGCGGTCTGAACGAGCTCAGGCTGCATCAGACTGCACTGTATTCTGTCCGGTTAAGGCGCTGCTGTATGGCTGGCATGTCAGCGCTGATGTATGGCCGGCATGTCAGGCGGACAGGCCTTTGAGCAGATGCTGTCATCACTTATGACGGCGGGCAACAGAACACAGTTCTGGTAATAATCTATTATCGGTCGTATAAGGACAAACTTTGGACATTTCTCATTGAAATGTGAGCCAGAACGGCCTGCGGACGCCATTTGCTTCATCATCCGTCAATAACATGGCACCTTAGATTTATGGATTTAAAAACAACTCCATAAATTTAAATGCATCATGCATTTTGCACTGCGGATATGACGCATATGTCCGAACTGTTTCGCGCTGCGCTGTCCTGATTTCAGCATATGCTGATAGACGCACCATTAGTGACCAGAATTTCTTACACATCACAAAGACCTCAAAAGACATCGACCGGCACGCTTAACTGTCATCATGCCTGGTTCGGCTCATCTATGAAGCATCTACAATGGCGTATTTATCACCTCTGGCAACAATCGCTAACAGAAAATGAGCACCTTGAAAAAGGCTCCATTCTATTACATGCAAAACATGAGCCCCAATGAAAAAGCCCGTAATTTCGCCCATTAACAAACACTATATCAGTATCTATCTGTGCCTCCAGAAGCACAAAACCCCACCCTCAAACCAGCAACCACCCACAAACAAATCTATCCTCTCAAATACAGTCTGTCCTGTCATACCTTACTCCCCCAGACAGAACTATGGACGGTAGAGCTACTACCCTCCCTAAGAACAGCCCAGCATGAACGCAACTGCAGCACATGCAGAGAATCAGGCTCACCATGCTCTGTCTGCATATGCAGAGAACGTGGCTCACCATGCTCTGCCTGCCTGTGCAAACGGTGTGGAGCCCCGTGTCGGACTCGCAGGCACACTCCTGGCTATAGAGCCAGCGCTGTGAAGTTCCCATCCAAAGGATGGGACAGGTGACAGCCAAAGGTACTTTTCCCAACTCAAAGGCCCCTCAGGGGTCAGCACCTGCACTGCTGCTCTCATGCACGCTCTTACCCCAGACCTTGCTTCAATTCCTTAAAAGCGCCATTGATGCATGTGTGCATTCGATCAGTTGCTCCCACGTAAAAAGGTCTATACGACATACCTGGCCGCGCAGACGGCTGCTGCCGCTCTGCTCTGAGTGCTGTACTGTACGCTTGCCTGTATGTGCATAAACGCTCCCAATCCCCCTGTACCAGTCAAATCGATTTTAATTGATATGTATAGAGCTAAAAAAGGCGGGGTGCCCCCGCCGTGGATGATAAAGATAGAGATATATCTGCTTTGTTACCTGCCTAACAGGCTAAGAGCGATAGTTGGACGCTGATTAGCCTGGGCAAGTACACTTTGAGAAGCCTGCTGAATAATATTGTTCTGGGTAAGGGCTGCGGTCTCAGAGGCGAAGTCTGTGTCTCTTATGCGACTGCGGGCGTCAGACTGATTCTCAGAAATATTGGCCTGATTACGAATAGTGCTTTCCATTCTGTTTTGTAAAGCACCAAGACCTGCACGCTTGGAATCAACAGCCTGAATCAGGGCATCAATATTTTCGAGAGTCTTGGTTGCCACCTCGGCAGTACAAACACCAAAACGAACAACCTGATTAGCACCAGCACCAGACTTTACCAGTCCCTTATCACCTGTAGCATTTATGTTAGCATCCTGGATTCCGGCCAGCTTACCAATGCCACTTAAAGTGAACTCGTTGCCCCAGTCAAGCTGCAGGGTATTGCCAGCATTGGCGCCTACCTGGAAGGTAAGCTTGCCATCAGCTGGAATGAGGCTGTTTTTATTGTTCTGAGCATCGTACTTGCCATTGAGAACCAGCTGACCAGCAAAGGTGGTCTGCTTGGCAATACGGGTGATTTCAGCTGAAAGCTGGGTTACTTCTTCCTGGAGGGCCTTACGGTCAGCAGCTGAGTTGGTGCCGTTGGCGGACTGGACGGCGAGCACGCGGATGCGCTGGAGCATGTTGGTGGTCTCGTCCAGAGCACCTTCAATGGTCTGGGCAAGGGCAATACCGTCATTGGTGTTGCGGTTACCCTGGTTGAGGCCATTGATCTGTGAGGTCAGGCGATCGGAAATCTGGAGGCCGGCTGCGTCGTCCTTGGCAGAATTGATTCTCAGACCTGATGAGAGACGCTGATAGCTGGTATTCAGGTTCAGAGTGGCATTGCTTAGTTTGCGCTGGGCATTGATGGAACTGACGTTCGTATTAACATATAAAGCCATAATATACTCTCTAAATCATTTTACAGAATAAGGACCAGGGGCCTTATTCTTTCATTTCTCTTTCTTTCTTTCTTAATTTTCAGCGTTCAAAGCAGCACCGCCATCCCAAAAGGATGACTTGCCCATAAACGCAACAAGCCCCGGGCATAAAATGCCTGGAGCGTTGCAGTCTGATATCAAAATCAGAGAATCAGGGAATAAGCTTTAAAAGGCTAAAACAACAGGGATAGCCCTGTTATAAATGTTCATTAGCCTCCGAGCAGGCTCAGAGCGATGGTTGGTCGCTGATTGGCCTGGGCCAGTACAGTCTGAGAAGCCTGCTGGATAATATTGTTCTGAGTCAGAGCAGCGGTCTCAGAGGCGAAGTCTGTGTCTCTTATGCGGCTGCGGGCATCGGACTGATTTTCAGAGATATTAGCCTGATTACGAATAGTGCTTTCCATTCTGTTTTGTAAAGCACCAAGGCCGGCACGCTTGGAGTCTACTGCCTGGATAAGCTTGTCGATGTTCTCAAGTACGTAAGTGGCACGTGAAGCAGTAGAAATAGTAAAGACAATGGTGTTTTTATTTTTATCGTTCTTTACTGTTGTAAATCCGAATGTGTTTTTCTGATTGGCTTTTTGAATACCGGCCTGGTCGGCGATGCCGCTTAAGTTAAAGGCATCGTTCCAGTTAAGATCCAGGGTGTTGCCTGCGTTGGCGCCTACCTGGAATGTGAGCTTGCCGTTGGCTGGAATGAGGCCCTGGCCGGCGCCATCAAGAATGGTCTGACCAGCAAAGGTGGTCTGTCGGGCAATACGGGTAATTTCCTGGGACAGCTGGGTTACCTCTTCCTGCAGAGCCTTACGGTCTGCAGCAGAGTTGGTGCCGTTGGCAGACTGTACAGCCAGCACACGGATGCGCTGGAGCATGTTGGTGGTTTCGTCCAGGGCACCTTCAATGGTCTGGGCCAGAGCGATGCCGTCATTGGTGTTACGGTTACCCTGGTTGAGGCCATTGATCTGTGAAGTCAGACGGTCGGAAATCTGGAGGCCGGCTGCGTCGTCCTTGGCAGAGTTGATTCTCAGGCCTGAAGAGAGGCGCTGGTAGCTGGTATTAAGGCTTAAAGTGGCATTACTGAGCTTGCGCTGAGCATTGATGCTGCTGACATTCGTATTAACGTACAGGGCCATACTTATCTCCAAAATGGGATTTAAATCGGCCCTATGGGCCTGAAAATCTGGAAGTCATGCCCATGGGCCAATAAGCGCAAGGCATGGTTAAGTATAAGATTTATCAAATAAATGCAATTTATTTGCCAACATGCTCAAATATGTAGCTATAAACATGACGTTAGAGCCATGATTTCCCTTATTTACAGGCTTTACATCTTTCGAGCACTTACTTAAATCTTTAAGCCCGTTCAATAATATCGATGTCAATAAATGCAATTACTTACAATTACATACACTATGTATGTGATCCCTGTATCGTAATTACAGTAATACAGTCAGTTAGTCAGTTTGTTGGCATTCCTCGCCACATTTTGCATAGCCCCTCATATGCCAATGAAGCGTGCCCAATAAATTTACGCTGATGTCCGGTATGACTCCTGCCGATCAGAGCACGCATTGAATTGAATTGAATTGAATTGCATTGTATTGCTTTTCATTTCATTGCTTGTCCAATCGAGCTCTTTACGGGCATGGAGTATAGCCATGGATATGGTGCCATGTTTGAAATTTGCGAACTCTAAGGGCGCAGCAAGGCCTCAGAAGCAGCTGTGCGGCTCCTGATAACCTTGATGAATAAAGTTGAACTTCGGCCTTGTGACCAGTGGCAGCCGAAGAATGCGCGGCATCCATCTACAGCGCGACCCTGGCGGCACCATGGATCATGGACCATGGAGCATGCCTCATGTCTCATGTGTCATGTGTCATGCCGCCTCATGCCCAATTACAGCATGACGTGGTGTAATGCTGTAATGGGACGGACAGTGAGCCTGGCTTTTTTTGCAGCAGTGGTTGCGGACGACTGCTGCTGGTGAAGCTGGCAGCCGGGCGGCATGGACCGTCCGGCTGGGCATTAATAGTCGTAGCGGGCGTTGGCTTCGATTGCCAGGTCCTTGATGTTGTCCGAGGCTGTGTAGGAGACACCGGCTCCGGCTGCAAAGCGGCCATTGCGTACGTTTACACCGGCTCTGATGCTGGCAGTGATGTCATCGGCAGCCTGGGTATCAAGTGAGGTAGTGAGGTTGTTAACCCCCTGCCACTTGACCTCGGTACCGGCAGACTTGTCACCGGCGTTGGCGGTGAGAGTGAGATCAACCGAAGGCTTGATATTCCAGGTGCCCTGCTTGATGTTGCGCGAAACGGTCACACCTACAGGTATGGATACCACATTCTGAGTTGCTCCTGTGGACGAGGCAATGGTAGAACCATTAATCTGCACATCGTGATCTGAACTCTCAACACGGGTGTAGCGCAGACCGGCATGTGGAGTTACCTCAACATCACCCATCTTCATCTTATGACGGGCAGTGACGCCTAAAGACACGGCCTCGCTGTCAACCGAGGCAGTTGCCTTACCAAGGGCAGTGTCAGTGGACAGATCGTTATCAGTCTTTGTGTATGAGGCATCGGCCAGTACGGCTGTGTCACCACGGCTGTAACGGGCATAGGCTGCAAGGCCCATGTACTTGCTGTCGTTGCTTACACCAGATACCAGATCACTGGAGCTGACATCAGCTGTGCCTACACTGGCTGCACCACCCACTACGACATTTGGATGTACCTTGACATCGACACCGGCGGTAAGACCATTGAGCTCGATGTCATTGCCATATGACTTGTCATCGGCACTCAGACCTGAGCCATCAATCTTCTCGTAGGCAGGAGTGAGCCACACTGAACCACGAGTCTTTGCAGCTGAAGCTGTGACATTACGCTTGTCATTGATCCAAGGAACTGCAGGACGTGCACTGGCTGCAGATGCGCTGTCTGCATCACCGTTATTCATACCGGCTCGAGCTGCCACGGCTCCGGTAAGAGCCTCTGAGGCAGCCAGAGTGACATTGTGGACACCACCCAGACCGGACATACGGGCTACAGCCTCAGCATCACGACCTGAGTTGGTCGAGGTTATGACCTGATTGAGCAGAGGGTTATTGGCTGTATGGTAAACGCTGTAAGTACCATCGGCATTCTTAACCGGTACGTACTTGCCTGCAGCTAATACATTACCCTTGTCATCAAGGAACTGCTGCTTGTCAGCATCGTAGCGTATACCAGGGGCAGCATCACCGTGTACAGGTGGACGTGAAGGATTATTATCAAAGCCGCCATAGGCTGCCAGGGTATCGCGTACCGGCTGAGAAACATCAGTAAAGCTCTTCTGAGCAACGGTTGGGTTGACAGTCAGAATGAGATCATCAACCTGACCAGGGCCAAGGCCATTTGGAGCCTCAAACAGACCATTTACCGACTCTACCTTGACTGGCTTACCGTTCTCGGTGATCAGATCAACCTTGCCATTTTCATCCTCAAAGAGGCGGACAGGGCCATTTGGATTAAAGGTGCTGCCGGCAATGAGGATTTTGGCGTCCTCACGGGCATAAATGCTGGCATCAGGCTTCTTGAAGGTAATGGCTGCAGTTTCCTTGTTGTTAACTGCACTGTTATTCATGGCCAGAGCCGAATTGCGGTCCAGATAAATATCATTTTCTGCAATCTTTGCCTTGTAGTCGGCATCTGCAGCCTGGTACTGCTCATAGCTGCGGCCGGCATCAACAATGATCTTGCTGCCGCTGCTCAGAGTAATCGGACGGGCCACATAGGCAATGGCTCCCACAGCACCACTGTTTGCGGTTCTGCCAGCAGAGTCCGGTCCCTGAGGGGCTGATGGGTCCTGAGGAGCTGATGGATCCTGAGGTACGGAAGGACCGGTAACCACAGAAGGATCCTGAAGTGAACCGTTCTTGAAGTATGGAGCAAAGGCAGTTTCAATCTCCTTGACCATACCGTCAATATCTTTGGCCTCAGTGCCCATTGCTACTACGGAGTTCTTCAGAGCTACCACAGTACCATTGAGCTCGCCTGCGCTATTAACAGCAGCAGCTGCAGCTGCGGCTGCAGCCAGCTTGGCCGGAGCACCATGGGCAGCAGGACTGCCGCCCTGGCCGCCAGTGCCTGGCTGGCCTGGCTGGCCAGGCTGTACCGGCTGGCCGCCGTTACCGCCCTGACCGGCGTTACCATCAGGATTGCCGCCCTGACCACCACCGGCATCAGGCCCCGTTCCTGGTGCTGATGCTGCGCTGCCCAGTGTGTTCATGGCAATAATGGTGGCGGCCTCACCATAATCAGGATCGGCTATCAGAGTACCACCGGCCAGATCAGCCTGACCAATGACCATACGGGCAGTGCCGCCCTTGCCATCGGAGCCCAGGCGAGCCTGAGCACCAGGGGCAAGATGGAGCTTGCCAGCTGTGGTATTGCCTTTGGCAAGATGGATACTGTTGCTGGCATCAAGTTCACCAAATTCATTAGTGCCTGAAAGCACAGTATCGCCGGCAAAAGAGGCCTTGCCTGTGACCTTGAGATCACCACTGTAAACAGTTCGGGCAGCGCCTGCAGCTCCGCCAATGTCCAGGGCAGCAGCCTGAATTGATGCTGTTGGCTTGCCATCTGCTCCTGCTGTTGAACTTCCGGTAAGGGTATTAGCCTGCAGGGTACCTGTTACATTGACATGGCCAGAGGCATCAAAGAAGTCAGCATTCTGGACATCACCCTTGACGTTGAGGCTTGACCCGGCAGCTATGGTTACCATAGAAGAGCCATTGATGTTCTTACCAACCTCAAGTCTGGCTCCCTTGTCTACAGTTACCTTGTTAACTGCATCAATACTGCCTGCTGAGGCCTTGCCGCCAGCTAAAGAAAGCTCAGTGCCGCTGCTGATGCTGCCTGATACCGTAAGGTCACTGTTCTGAGCAACCAGGGTATCAAAGCCGCTGATATCCTTACCCACAGTAGCAGCAGAGCCGTCAAGACCAATGGTATTCACCTTGTCTAATGAGCCGGCTACATTGACCTTGCTGCCATACAGAGCTGTAAGTGAGGAAGAGTTCTTAATATCTCCACCAATTTCAGCTGCAGAACTGCTAAAGGATACATTGGCATTGTTAACCATCGAGCCTGCAGTCTTAAGAGTACTGTTCTCAGCTATGGTTACACTGGTGGATCCCTTGATGTCACCGCCTATATCAGCCTTGGACTGACTCAGACCAAACTGTCTTACATTATCAAGGCCGCCATTGACTGTTGTCAGAGTGCTGCCATCAAACATGTTCAGTCTGTCAGTGTTGCTGATACCGCCATTGACTGTGATATCACTCTTCTGGCCGTTAACTGTGGTCACTGAATCGAGCTTATTATCAAGCTTCAGTGTGGCATTGGCAGCTGTAAGAGTTTTAGTACCGCTGATATTGCCCTTAACAGACATGGTACCGCTGGCAACTACGATATCCTTGACCTTCTCGAGATCGCCGGCAACTGTCAGATCACCCTTTGGACCAACAGTCATACTGTCAACATTGGAAAGCTTGCCACCAACATCAGTTTTGGCTGAAACAACCAGCTTGTCGACGTTATCGATACCCTGAGCCAGTTTGGTCAGTGCACTGATAAAGACATTGCTGTTATCCCCACCCTGAATCTTGTTGATGGAAGTAACAGTACTGCTGTCACCGCCAATAACCAGATTGGTCTTATCATCCCTGGTACCGGCTGTCAGGGTAATGTTGTTGAGCTTACCGCCATTGTTGAACTCGAAAGTAGCTCCTGAATCGAGCACAGCATCAGCAAGAGCATTACCACCTTTATTGCGGTCAGATATAAAGTTGCCGCTGTTGGATGATGCCTTGTTCAGTGAGCCATTGCCCAGCAATACATTGTTGCCGTCAACAGCCATGGAGCCGGCATGAGCCACCACCTTCTCACCGGCTTTGATGTTAACCAGACGCGAGGCGGCCAGCTGATCATTTCTGACGCCCTCAAGGCCCAGATCGGCTATGAATACCTTAAGCTTCTGCCAGTCAACATCGCCCTTGCCCAGGATATCATCAAGTCCCTCAACCTTGGCTCCACCCAGGTCAATGGTACCGTCCTGAATCTTGTCAGGATTTTTGAAAAACTCCTGCTTGAGCTTCTCAAGATCAGCGCTGGTAATGGCAGTCTTGCTGTCAAAATTGAACTTGACAGTGGCGCCGTCATTTAGAGAGATGTTGTTGGTGTACTTGTTTTTAGGATCAATCTCGCCGCCCTGCCAGCCATCAGGGTGCTCATTACCGTTATTACCATGGATCTCATGATTGAACTCAAGATCCCTGAGAGCCTCAGCTCCAAGCTCAAGCTTTGAATTGGCGCCATTGATATTGATGTCACCACCAGTGGTGGTAAAGCCATACTTGCTCAGATCATCCTGAGCAGTACCAGCAGGTGCCTTACCGGCAATCATGGTGCCTGAAACAGTGAGAGTACCTGAGGACATGGAGAAATTGTCCACAGTAAGCTCACCGGCAACAGCGCCAGTGCCACCGGCACCGCCAGCAGAGGTCACATCAACCTTGCCGCCGTTCATGGTCATATTGTTTACGGCAAGCTTGCCAGCAGAGGAGAACTGACCACCGCTGACATTAAGCTCTTTAGCTGAAGAGCTGCCACTTACCTTGAACTCACCGCCATTGATGGTGACATTCTGAGCCTTAAGGCCCTTACCGGCCTCAACCTTGCCGCCGCCGACCTTGATATCAGCTGCGTTCATAGCACCACTGACTTTAAGCTCACCGCCCATAATGGCAGAAGACCCTGCAATGGTCAGATCCTTGCCAATGCTGGCCTTACCGCCCAGAGCAGCCCAGGTACCCGACACATTGGCCGCCCCAGATACATTCAGAGCCGAACTGCCACCCAGAGCAACATTGCCAGAAGCCAGCAGATCACCCGAGGTACCGACGGTACCACCATCAAGGGTCACAGAACCGGTTTCAATATTGCCAGCGGCAGTAAGCTCACCACCATTGCCACGCAGTCCCTGGGCAGCGGCAATCTTGCCGCCAAAGGTGGCCTTACCGCCTTTGATAACAAAGTCTCTGGCAGTGCCGTCACCACTGACCTTAAGGTCCGCAGTACCGCCAATGGTAAAGTCACCCTTTGCTGTAGCCTTGCCCTTTACCTCGGTGCTGCCGCCGTTAAAGGCAAGAGTGCCGCCGCTGATATCCTTTTCAACAGCTACGGTGCCACCGCTGACAGACAGGGTGCCGCTGGCATTGATGTTATTGCCTGCGTGTACCTTGCCATCCAGAACCTCCATGTCATGAGCATTGATATCCTTACCGGCACTGATATGGTATGGGCCCTGATGGCTGTCAAGGCCACTGTTAACCGTAAACTTCCCGCCTACAGTGAGGTCATTGCCTGCGTTAATAACGCCCTTGGTTACCTCAGCACCACCGTTTAACTCAATATCGTTGTTGGCAGTTAAGGTTGTCCCACTTATAACGTTTGAATCAGAGCCTGCTGAAATGAAGTCATTTCCAGCGGCTATGGTTCCACCAGTGAGGTTTGCCTTCTGGGTTGTTATATCTGCAGTGCCAGCGATATTGCTGTTTCCTGAGACCAGCATCTCATCAAAGTTCATGTCGCCCTTTGAGTCAATGGTGCCTCCAGTCATGTTGAGCTTTTCAAAATCAAGTGCACCATGCTCATAGACATTGATCTTTGATCCGTCTGCAAGAGAGACAGTATTAGCACTCAGTACAGGAGCACCGCCACTGTATTGAGGCGCAGCAGTCTCTCCGGCGCCAAGAGCGGAGCTGACTTCAATCAGACCTTTGTTTGAGGCATCAATATTCTGGGCAGTCCAGTGACCATATTTGACCTTAAGAGCAGCCATCTGATCAGCTGAAAGACCGTTAAGTACGATATCTGTGGTCACGCCGCCTGTTTCTGAAGAAACAGTGCCCAGCTTGCCTGCAGCACCATCAGTTGTAAGCTGACCAAACTGATCCTTCTCGCGCTCAGCAAAGCCAAGCTCAAGAGATGCAGCGGAGCCGTTATTGTTGCCAATAATGAGCTTATTTACGCCATTGGTTGAGCTGAGCTCTTCGCCAACCACCATAGTTCCGTTGGTTAAAGTGAAGTCTCTCTTTCCAGTAGTCTTGGAGTCAAGCTTCAAGTCAGTAGTGGACTTGAGGGTATTACCCTTACCAAGGTCAAGGCTGTCACCCTGCAGATGGATATTGGTTGCAGCAATGGTATTGCCAGTTCCTGATAATCCTACAGTGTCGGTAGCCACAGCTGCAGCATTGGCAGCTGCCTGAATCTTGTCAACAGAAAGGCCCTGCTGCTTGCCATTTTCAAGCTTGCCCTGAAGGTTACCAGCAATCTCCATGGAGGCGTTGCCACCAAGGAACACAGCAGCGCCTGAATTATTGCGCTTACCATCAGTGTTGAGCAGCTCAGCAGCATTGTTAGCACTCAGCTTAAGGGAGCCGTTTTGGATGTCAAAGGTAGTTTGTTTATCAGATTTTCCCTGAACGGTTAGAGTGCCACTGGTGAGATCGAGGCTGGAATGAGACTGGTACTTTACAAAAGAGTTTGTATCCTTTGTAGCAATCTCCTGCTCGCCGTTTCCGTGGATCTTGATGGTTGTGGACTTGGTGTTCCACAGCTTCATTCCGCCCTGAGCTTTCAGACTGGCATTAACACCTTTGGCTTCGTCAGAAGGAGTACTGCTTCCAATAGTCAGGTCACCACCTGATACCTCAATCAGTCCCTGGGCAGTAATATCTCCTGCTGCAACATTGATACTGCCGCCATTTTCCAGCTTGACTGCCCTATTAATGGAACCCTTACCAGCGACAACAGGCTTCTTCAGATCCTTTCCAAAAGGATTTAGTGTCTCAGAAGTGTTTACAAAATCAATCTTGTTCTTAAGATTGAATGTGGTATCACCAGATGCGGTAAGATCAAGATTTTTTACAATGGCCTTCTTGAACTTATAGTCAATATTGGCAGCACCACTTTCCTTGAGCACCAGCGTATTGGCCTTGAGATGAAGAGCATCTCCAGGAGTCCAATTACCACTGGTACCAGATCCAGCTTTTAACTGCCTGTCAACAAGCATCTGGTCAGCTGCGATGGTAGCACCATCGCTGAGCTGAATCTGAGCCATTTGTCTCTGATTGTTAAACTTAAAAGTATTGAGTGATACAGGCTTTCCATTGGCCGTACTTAGCTCCAGTACGCCATCGCTCTGAATATGGATAGTACTGTTATGATTTGCTGGTCCAGTGTCATAGTTTTTGGTATTTACAAACTCATGGACAGTTTTCCATCCGGCACGTAATCTTGCCTCATCTTGACCATTTCCATCACCAATAGTAATGAGGGCATTCTGCACGCCACCATTAGTGATTTTTACGTCCTGACCGAGCTCAAGCGTGCCATTCTTAATATGAACTTGACTGGCCTTTGACTGGGAGGTAGAGCCGGCAATTTGAATCTCGCCTGATGAAATCTTCAGGTGAGAATCGCTGCCTGGAAGAGTTTCCAGGGTTTTGTCAAAATCAAAAACAGCGGTGCTTTTATGACTGGCGGCGCCTACCTTTATGGTGACGTTGTTGAGCTCGCCAGTAGCCTTGATGGTACCGTTATTATTGAAGTCCTGAACACCAGGATTCTCGGCAAAAGAAATGGTTCCTCCATTAGAGGTGATTTTGCCCTGCAAAACAGCCTGTTCAGCAGTCTTACCATTCATGAGAATCATGCCGCCAGACTTGAGATTGATCTGGGAGGCTGCTGTGGTTCCAGAGGCTTCTCGACCAAGTATGGCCTTTGAGCCATTGTCATAAATGCCGGCAACATGGACAATTGCAGTCTTGTTTCCAGCACCTGTACCAATAGTAATGTTTTCAGCGCCCAGCTGTGCATTTGCATTAGGGTGGAATCCGGCACGCAGACGGATCTCGCCCTCCTGAACATCGACCTTGGCGATATTCATTTTGAACTCGTAGTTGCCTGGAGGCTCGCCAATGGCCAGAACCGCGCCATTACCCTTAACGGTCAGGGAGCCATTGCCAGTAATGTCAGAACCTTCGGCAAACGAGCGAATCTTATGAGGGTTGCCTTTTACGCTGCTGTTAACAGTAAGATTTCCCTGCCAGTCGAGCTTCTTGTATAGCTGAAGATCTTTAGGTCCACTGCCGCTGTCAAGGGTGTAGTCACCCGGCTTCTGAAGCTGCTCAAGGTCATTAAGATCTGCAGGCTGTGCAGCCTCCGCTGCTGATGAGTAGACGGACGCAAGGGCAGCTGTGCTGAGAATTGCTGTTGAAGCCAGACCCTTGAGATAGGCATCCCTTAAAACAGCACGGTACTGTGCTGTCAGGAAAGTGATAGTGGAATTTGTTTGCTTCATATTTTGAAATCTCAACACTTATGGAGAGGGTAAATCCGGCGGCATCCGGTTCTTTACCATGCTGCGACAGCGCTCAGGCTGGCGCAGGCCTTAATTGTCCAATGACCGGGCAGTCTGCTCAATGTCTGGCAGTTCCGGCTCTGATAAGAATGTATCCTGACCACTGGCGGCAGCCGGGCTGCGGCCAGGTAAGCGCATGTGGCTCTGATATGCCCTTCTACCCCTGTCGCGGCAGCAGTCAATCAATAGAGATACTGCGCAGCATACTGACATACAGCCAGGCCAGCTGGCTGGTATGATGGCATCAGAGGGCAGCCAGGCTGGTACGATGGCATCAGAGGGCAGCCGGGCTGGTACGATAGCATCAGAGGGCAGCCAGGCTGGTACGATGGCATCAGAGGGCAGCAAGTCATGCTTGCGTGCGCTTAAAATAGCTGATTCAGGGATGTTTGCCTGCACTGACAATTAAATTTGCAGACTACCTGTTATAGTATTCGGAAAACTTGTCATAGTTATGCAAGTCACAGGCCCCAAAGCCTAATATTACCGGTAAATAAGCCTTTTATAAATACAACAATTTCGCTTTTGTGACAGTAGCACTGACCTGATTGCCGTCAATATATCACAGGGCACATAAACACATCTTTATATAGATATATTTAAATATTAACAGGTAAAATAAAGCCAGGCTGTGATGCCATCTGCTGGCCTCGTGCCTGGCAAAATAGGCAGCTGGGGCAAGGTCCGCAGCCTTGTGCTGCGGACAGTTGCGCCAGAAGCCTGTATTAGTAGTCGTAACGGGCGTTGGCCTGAATAGCCAGATCCTTGATGTTCTCAGATGCAGTGTAGGACACAGAAGCACCGGCGGCAAAGTTGCCGTTGCGCATGCTTACACCAGCCTTTACACCTGCAGTGACGTCATCAACAACCTGAGAGCTCAGAGGTGTAGACATGTTGCTTACACCAGTCCACTTGACCTTGGAGTTGTTATCCTTGTCACCGGCATAGGCAGTAACAGTGAGGTCAACAGAAGGCTTGATGCTCCAGGTACCCTGCTTGATGTTACGTGAGATTGTAACACCAACTGGTACAGAGACCAGGTTCTGAGTATCACTCTTAACACTGGCAACTGAAGTGTTGTTGATAGACACCTCATGGTCATCAGTGCTGATGCGGGTGAAGCGGGCACCCACATGAGGAGTGATGTCATTACCACCAACTCTGATGTCATGACGTGCAGTCAGACCTGCGGAAATTACCTCAGTATCAACATTGGCAGTTGCCTTGCCCAGAGCTGTCTCGGCAGAGAGATCGTTATCAGTTCTGGTGTAGGTAGCGTCAGCCAGCACAGTGGTAGTACCGTTGCTGATACGGGCATAGGCACCGGCACCAACATACTTGGTATCGTTCTCTACGCCTTCAACCATGCCGGTTGATGAGGTAGTTCCTGTACCTGCGGATACTACTGCACCCACCTCGGTATTCTGACCCAGACGTACGTCAATACCTGCTACCAGACCGTTGAGCTCGGCCTCGTTACCATAATCCCTGTCGTCAGCCTTAAGACCCTTGCTGTCCACCTTCTTATAGGTAGGAGTCATCCAGACTGAGCCACGGTTCTGGGCACTGGCGGCAGTGTAGTAATTACGCTTATCGTTCATCCAAGGTACGGCACGACGTGGCTGGCCTGCAATATAGGTAGACAGATCGTTACCATCAAGACCGGCATGAGCAGCAATGGCTTCAACAGTGGTCTCATTGGCAGCAATGGCAGTCTTGGCTACGCCACCCAGATTGGCCATACGGGCCACAGCCTCAGCATCACGTCCACTGTTGGTTGCAGTGACAACATGGTTGAGCAGTGGGTTGCTGGCAGCATGGTAAACGCTGTAGGTACCGTCACCATTGTCTACAGAAACATACTTGCTGGCTGCAAGGATGTTACCCTCGCTGTCGCTGAACTGCTTCTTGTCCGGATTGTAGGTAACGCCTGGAGCAACTTCGCCACGCAGCTTTTCGCGCTCAGGGTTGCCATCAAAGCCGCCGTAGACAGCCAGAGCCTCACGTACAGGAGATGAAATATCCTTATAGCTGGCCTCGGCTACCTGAGGACGAACCACCATGGTTACATCGCCGACCTTGCCTGGATTGAGGCCATCAGGAGCCTCAAAGAGGCCGTTTACAGACTCAACCTTGATGGTTGCATTGTTCTCAGTAGTGAGGTCAACAGAACCGTTCTGGTCCTCAAACAGACGTATCGGACCATTTGGATTGATGGTGGTACCTGCGATGAGAACCTTGGCACCTTCCTGAGCGTAGATGCTGGCATCAGGCTTGTTGAAGGTGATGGCAGCATTGGCCTTGCTGTTAACAGCGCTGTTGTGCATGGCCAGAGCAGAGCCCTTACCCATGTAAACGTCGTTGCTGGCAACCTTGGACTTGTAATCGGCATCAGCAGACTGATACTCAGAGTAGCTGCGGGACGCGTCAACAACAATCTTGCTGCCGTTCTGAACAGTTACTGGCTTGGCAACATAGGCAATAGCACCTACAGCCTCAGGAGAGCTTACCGGATCCTGAAGGGAACCGTTCTTGAAGTACGGAGCAAATGCAGTCTGGAGCTCCTTGAGAGCGCCATCGACATCGGAGGCCTCAGTACCCATTGCAACAACAGAGTTCTTCAGGGCAACCAGAGTACCATTGAGCTCACCGGCACTGCCGACAGCTGCAGCGGCAGCCAGCTTGGCAGGTGCGCCATGAGCGCCACCAGCAGAGCCACCGGCATCAGCAGAACCGCCACCGGTACCATCCTGAGGCTTCTCAGGGGTAACAGGGGTTGAGTTGCCAACGCTCTTCATGGCCACGATAGTGGTCTGCTCACCATAGCCAGGATCGGCAATGATGGTACCGCCTGCAAGGTCGGTATGACCGGTAACGATACGGGCAGTACCGTTTTTACCGTCAGAGCCGACACGGGCCTCAACACCCTTGGCCAGCTTTAAGGAGCCGGTAGTGTTATCACCCTTGGCAAGGTGTACATCACGGCCAAACTCAAGTGAGCCAAACTCGTTGTTACCGCTCAGTACAGTCTTGTTGATGAAAGCTGCATGTCCGGAAATCTTCATATTACCGGTGTAGTCGGTGGTATCGGTCACCTCAGGAGCGCCCACGTGCAGGCTGGCAGCCTGGAGGGTTACACCTGAGTCACCATCGGCAGTGACAGCCTTACCAGTAAGGTTTCTGACGCTGATATCGCCAATTACAGCAGTCTTTCCGTCTACCTGCAGATTGCCGCCACTGAGGATATTGCCATCAACCTTCAGATCGCCCTGGCTCTTAAGATTTGCAACATTCTTGATATCACCAGTTACCTGCAGCTGAGCTCCCTTGGCAACATTGACATTGGTGCTCTCGTAGAGGTGCTGACCAACCTTGAGGCTGCCGCTGTTAACGTTAACAGCAGCAACCTTAGCAACATTGTTGCTGACAGTTACAGTGGAGCCTGAGTTGATGTTCAGAGTCTGGCCATTCTCGATGTTTTCACCGACGGTGGCAACAGCATTGGACAGATCAATCTTTGTGAACTGGTCAATGTGCTTGCCTACACTAACTGTAGTACCGGCTGCAGTAATATTGGCTACCTTGCTGATATTTTCAGCAACAGTAGTGGTAGCCTCAATCTGCATGTTAGTGTACTTGCCGCCCTCAACGTTCTTCATCTCAGTAAGCGCGGCATTATTACCTGTTACAGCCAGGATGGTCTCATCAGTTGAGCTGCCGTCCTTAAGGATTACATTACCGAGCTTACCGCCGTTGATAAACTTAAATGCAGCTCCTGAATCAAGGGTAGCATTTGATACCACAGCATTATTTTTGGTATCAGAAATAAACATGCCCCCATTGCCTTCAGCATTGCTCAGGGAGCCGTTACCCAGCACAACGTGAGAGCCGTCTACAGCCATGGAGCCGGCGTGTACTACAACCTTTTCACCATCGCGAATATTGACTACCTTTGCATTAGCAAGTTTGTCATTCTTGAAACCGTCTAAACCCTGCTGAGACATGAATACTTTGAGTATCTGCCAGTCAGCGGTGCCATCTGGGCGAATTACCTTATCAAGCTCGGCAATTTGTGTATCGCCGATATCGAAAGTACCATCAACAGGATCCTGAGGATTAGTCAGGAACTGTTCCTTAAGCTTCTTAAGATCTTCAGCAGTTATTGCACCGGTAGTGCCCAGATCAAGTTTGAGAGTACCGCCATTCTTGATGGTAATGTTATTAGTAATCTTGTTATCAGGATCAATAACAGAAGGAGTCCATCCTGGTGGATAGTCGTTTCCGTTATTTCCAGTGATGTCATAGTTAATCTTGATGTGACGCAGTGCCTCAGGACCGAGCTCCATCTGGGCTGTAGCACCCTGAATATCAATGGCACCACCAGTAGTGGTATATCCGTACTTTTCCTTATCAGTATCAGATGTTCCAAATGGAGCCTTACCTACCACCATTTTGCCGTTGAGGGTAAGCTTGCCATCTGACATGCTAAAGTTGTCAATCTGAGACAGCTTGTCGTCAGTTCCAGGGCCAATAACAACGTTGGCGCCATCAAAAGAGGCGGCTCCGGCAACCATGGCCCCACTGACGTTTAAAGTGGTGCCTGAATTAAGTACAGCCTTACCGTTTACAGTCAGATCCTTATTGGCGGTAAGCTTGGAGGTGCCCTCAAGGGTCATGTCACCTACAAAACCGACATTACCACTGGCCTCAATACTGGTGTTTGTAATGGATCCGGATCCGGATGCTCTCAATGCACCACCAAGTTTGACTGTGGCGTCCTTGAATGCCATGTTGCCGCCGGCAAGTGAGTGAGTGCTATCTATGCTGCCGCCAGACATCTTCAGCTCACCAAGGCTTACATCGCCCTTGGCTGTAATGGTGCCGCTCTGAATTTCTGCGCTGGTAAAAGAAGCAGAACTCTGCTCGTGGACAACAATCTTGGAATTTGCGCCCAGTACAACCTTTCCGGCATTAAGTGCAGGCGTGCCGTTTCCATATTGAGGCAGCCCCAGATCGCCAGCACCAGACTCTGTACCGACTTCAATAAGAGCATTGGTAGAGGCATCAACATCTTTGGCAGTCCACTGGCCATACTTGACCTTGAGGGCGGCGAGTTTATCAGCAGACATACCGTTAAGCTTGACGCTCATGTCCACAGTACCGGTATTAGCTGAAACGCTGCTGAACTGACCGGCCAGACCGGCATCAGTCAGCTGACCGAATTCATCACGGTCACGCTCGGCAAAGCCCAGCTCCAGGGAGGCTGATTCACCACCGCTGTTGCCCACCAGCAGCTCTTTCATGCCGCTGTCAGAACTGATTCTGCTGCCGGCAATGACCTTACCGCTGGTAATGGTTACATTACTGTCTGCCTTCTGCTCATCGATCTTGAGATCGCCTGCAGCCTTGAGAGTATTGCCGTTGCCCAGATCAATGCTGTTGCCCTGCAGGTGAATATTATTGGCCTGCAGCATGTTGCCTGTGCCTGACATACCTACGCTGTCAGTCTTTACTGCACCAATGGAGCTGACCTTTGAGATGCGGTCAGTGGAAATTGCCTTACCACCGCTGGCGTAAATGTCGCCCTCAATCACCATGGAGGCATTGCCGCCCAGGAAGACGGCCGCACCCTGAGAAAGGTTGCCTGAACGCTGATTATCAAGATTAAGCAGCTCACGGCCGTTTGCCTCATTAAGCTTGATGGAGCCATCCTTGATATCAAAGGTTGAGCGGTGCGATACACCATCGACAGTGAGCTTACCCTTGGTAAGATCAACAGATGCATGGCCATGGTACTTAAATGCAGGCTTTTGCTGGCCGTCAATGCCGGTACCACCGTCTATCTGCTGCTCGCCATTGCCATAAATCTTGATACTGGTAGAACTCTTGCTGCTAAGATGCAGACCACCGTCGGCATGGAGGGTTGAGTCAACACCATCGGTTTGAGTATCTGATGCCAGACCGCCTACCTGCAGAACGCCCTCTCCAACTGTAATTTCACCAGTAGAGGTGATCTTGCCTGCACCTATGGTCAGACGGCTGCCGCTGTCCAGTTGCACAGCACCTTCAACAGTGCCCTCCTGAGCGGCATAGTAACCCTGAGCATCAGGATCATACTTGTTATCAACATATTCGCTGTTGATTATTTCAACCTTGTTCTTGAGGTTGAAAACGCCATCAGCTGCAGCGTTGAGCTGCAGATTCTTGGCAGCAGCCTTATTGAAGTTGTAATCAATATTGGCATCGCCGCTTTCGGTCAGCTGCAAAGTGTCAGCTTCAAGATTCAGATTGCGGCCGACACTGTTTGGACCTGTGGTATCGGAAATTGCTTTATCGATGGCAATAGTGGTTGCAGCAATAGTACCGCCTGACTCTACGCCAATCTTGCCGGCTTCAGGGTTGACAGAGAACTGCAGCTCATCGAGCTTGAGCTCACCACCTTCTGACGAGAAATCAAGTACACCATCGCCCTTGATAACAACGGTACCTTTCTGACCGCCACCTTCACCGCCGCCATTAACGAAATCTGTTACCTGCTGTGTACTGGTCTTGAGTCTTGCTTCAAGACTGGTATTGCCGTCACCAATAACAAAACGACCATTGTCACTGTCCTTGCTTACAAGCTTGGTATCAGGAGTAAGCTCCATGATGCCATTTCTAAGCTCAACTTTACCAGCATTAGCAGGGGAGGCATTACCATTAATTTCAATGGTTCCACCACCAATAGTCATATGGGCAGTTTCACCATTTGCTGCATCAAGGGCCTTATCAAAATCAAAAACTGCAGTACGGTTCTGTCCCACCTTGATGGTAGTACCGTTTAGAGAGCCTGTAGCCTTGATTGTGCCGTTATTATTAAAATCTGCCTTATTATTGTGCTCGGCAAAAGAAATGATGCCGCCATTACCATTAATGGTTCCAAGAAGAACAGCATTCTCTGCCTTTTTGCCGTTCATGATGATCATGCCGCCTTCATTGAGATGAATCTCTGAAGCCGACTTACCACCTGATGCGGCACGACCTAAAGTTGCTGTAGCACCATTATTGCCCTGACTGGCGACATGAATAATAGCGGTTGGGCCAACAGATGCGTCACCACTGCTGTCGGCGCCGCCGCTGCTGGCTCGTGCAGCCTGACCACTGCCAATAGTGATGCTGTCTGCACTTAACTGGACATTGCCACCGCTATGAAAGCCAGAGCGCAGGCGCAGCTCACCCTGCTGAACACCGACAGAGCCGATGTCCATTTTGAACTCATAACCGGCATTAGGCTCACCAATAGCAATGATAGAGCGATCACTACTTTCAAGAGATAGAGAGCCACCACCAGTAATCTGACCGGAAGGGCCATTAGACTTAATCGAGTGAACCCCTTGACCTGCAGCCGGACCGGCAGTAATGCTCAGATTTCCATTCCACTCAATCTGCTTGTCAACGTTAAACTGTTTAGGCGCCTTATCAGAGCTGAGAGTAAAATCGCCGCCATTCTTGAGCTCTTCAAGATTATTAAGCTCTGCAGCTTGAGTAGAGGTGGAATAGACAGAGGCGAGGGCGGCCGTGCTGAGAAGAGCAGTAGAAGCCAGACCCTTGAGATAGGCATCTTTCATAACAGCACGGTACTGTGCCGACAGAAAAGTAATTGTGGAATTTGTTTGCTTCATGTTGTTCTTCTTCTCGTAGCGCCAGCCGGCTGAGCAGAATAATCCTGCCTTGCTGTTAAGGCAGGTAGGACATGTGTCCAGGCCGGGGGCAAATAAGAAAGTGGTGCTCCATATTCAGGAGCCAGTTATTCTCTACTGCAGTACAGTTTGGGCTTGGCCCTGCGTCTCTTTATGTTGCTGACCGTCTGCCAGGGAGGCCCATCAGCTTAAGATGTGACCTTAAAGTTAAGACAACCAGTGACAGACATCCTGCGCTGCTCATGGCAGGTCAGGTTTTGGCTGATGACGACTGTAGTGCAGCTCTCTCTTCAGTTTCCAAATAGATTGGTACTGTTTAATTTATACCACCAGGCAGTGGCAGTAAGTATGTTTGTCTGATGCCGGGTCCTTGCAGGGACAAAAGGCAATACAGCGATGCATTTAACGGCAGGTACTGATAGTTCTTTGACTTTACACTGTCAAAATGTGAACAGTGCCCATACTTGCACCGATTGTGACCAGCCTCTGCCCTGTTACTACCAACTGACCATGTCTGCACTCCCACCTTTTCCCCTTCGTCAAACCTTATTTACATGCTGTTTACACTAGAGAAAGCATTTAAAACTGCCAATATTTTAATCAGGCAGCCGAAAGCTCAGGTCAAATCCGAAAAAAGTATTATTAATACCGCATGACAGGCCTTCAGACGTTATCCCTAGCTACATTTTCGCAACTGTTTCAAATGCAGATTACTCCCGGCACAACCTGGCACTTCCCAGCAACCGTAAAACATCTATATTTAGATCAATCAATGCATCTGACTACAAAATCCCGCTAATAGAGCCGACTCTGAATACTTGTCACACAGCAGGACCTCTCCAGACACCGCTAAATTAATCCCTGAAGTACAGCCCTGCTTTCTAAAAATTCATGACAGTCTATTTCTTTCTTTGAGAGTCTGCCGGATAAGCGCTATTTTGCCGACTACGCATACGCCAAAGCCGCTGCTCCCTATGGAAGCAGCGGCTAAATCCTTGTCAGGTTGACCTGACAGTTAAAAACACGATGGTGTTCGTTTACTTCAGGCTTGCAGCTTCATACCGAAGCGGCAAGCCATGGCAGCCCGCCTTGCGGGCTGCCTGATATTAGAAGTCGTAACGAACGTTGGCGCCTACAGCAACCTCGCTGCTGCTGGATGAGCCGTTGTAGGAAACACCGGCACCGGCAGTAAAGTTGCCACGGGTGGCGGATACACCGACTGCAGCACCATAGGTAACGCGGTCGATAACCTCAGTCTCAACATTGGTACGCAGATCCTTGGTACCGGTCCATGAGACTTCACCCTTGCTTGAGGTGTCGCCCAGGTTGGCTGTTACGTGAACATCTGCAGAAGGCTTGATGTTCCAGCCATTGCTGTTGATGTTGCGGGATACGGTAACACCTACAGGGATGGAAACAACATTCTGAGCCTCGGAGCTGTAGGAGGCAACAACGTTGTCACCCATCTTGACATCGTGACCGGAGGTCTTGATGTGGCTGAAGCGGGCACCAGCATGAGGGCTGACCTCATAGCCATTGACATTGAAGTCACGCTTGGCGGTTACACCGGCAGAAATTACCTTGGTATCGGCGGCAGCGCTGAGCTTGCGATCTGGAGCAACATCAAGGTTACTGCTCAGGTCGTTGTCAGCCTGGGTGTAGGTTAAATCACCTACAACTGAGGTGTCGCCGTTCTTGAAGCGGCTGTAAACACCTGCACCCATGTAGCTTACGTCGTTGGATACGTTAGAAGCCAGCTCCTTACCGGTAACCTCACCCTTACCTACGTTGACTACAGCACCTACCTCAACATCACGGCTTACGCGGTAATCAGCACCAACGGCCATACCGTACATGTCGGTCTTGTTGCCATAGCTCTGACCCTGAGCTTCCATGCCCTTGGAATCACCACGGGTGTATACAGGGGTTGCCCATACAGAGCCACGGGTTGAACCCAGAGAGCTAATGTTCTTGCCCTCAGCATTGGCGCCTACGCCTACACCCATACGGGCAGCAACAGCATCAGTAGTAGTTCTGTTGGCGGTAAGAGCTGCGTTTACAGCACCACCCATAGCGGCCAGACGGGCTGCGGAGTCAGCATCACGACCAGTCTTGGACTCGTACTTGATCTTGTTGAGCAGCTCATTGGTGCCATTGGTGTTGTTGTAGGCATTGATGGTCTCTCGAATTGGGTCAGAGGCATCATGGTAGAGGGTGTTGCCTACACTCTGATTCATGGTCAGCTTGACATCACCGATCTCACCGGCAGCCAGACCACCTTCAACCTCGAACAGACCATTTACTGACTGAACAGCCAGGTTCTTGTTACCAGCAGTTTCAAGGGTAACGGTACCATCGGCGTCAGCAAAGAGCTTGATGCTCTGATCGCTCTGCAGGCCGTCAGCGGTAAGCAGAACCTTGGCACCATCGTCGGCATAGATGGTAGCGTTCTTCTTCTCGAAGGTAACAGCTGCCTGCTTGCCGGATACTGCCTGAGCACTCATAGCCAGAGCAGAGTTCTTGCCGATGTAAGTATCTGCTGTATTGGCAGAGGCTGGCTTGGCCTCCTCGCCTAAGCCTGGAGTGTTGGAGGCGCCTGCATCAACTACAATCTTGCTGCCATTAGCAACAGTGATTGGCTTGGCTACGTAAGCGATAGCACCTACAGCGCCAGGTGCAGAAGATGGATCCTGCAGAGAGCCATTCTTCATGTATGGAGCAAAGGTATTCTTCAGATCGTCAACTGCAGCCTGCAGATTTGCAGTGTCTACGCCCAGTGCAACGATGGAGTTCTTAAGAGCGTGGATGTTACCGTCGAGACGACCGGCAGAGGCAATCTGAACATCAGAGCCGCCGTTGTTGCCGCCAGCATCACCCTCTGGCTTTGGAGCTGGGTTTATTGGCAGGGCTGGAATCTTATCCTGGTCAGCACCACCCTGACCTGCATCAGGCTTCTGCTCACCTTCAGGCTTCTGGGTACCATCACCATTGCCAGCATCAGCCAGCAGCTGTGCAGTTTCCTGCTTGCCAAGGGAACCAATCAGAACCATGGTGGCTTCCTGACCGTACTCTGGGTCAGCGTAAATGGTACCGCCATTGAGCTGCAGGTTCTGGGCGGCCAGTACGGCAGATGTGCCGGATGGGCCGTCAGTGCCAACGAAGAGGTTCTTGCCTGCACCAATGGTTACGTTCTGAGCTACGTTCTTACCTGAGGTCAGGTGAGCATCATTCTTAAACTCGACAGAACCGAAGGTGTTGGAACCGCCAAGCATTGCCTTACCGGCAAAGGAAGCCTTTTCGGTAACATTGATATCGCCGTTGAAGCGGGTCTCTTCAGCGCCCTTAACAGTCAGGTTCTTGGCAGTCAGGCTGGTACCGGAGGCATTGGCTGAGCTAAGCAGACGATCTGCAGTAACATCACCACCAACTTTCAGACTGGCATTAACATCCAGATCTGCAACATCAGTTACGCTGCCAGAAACATTGGTAGTGGCAGAGATGTCGACCATGGTATGAGCAGCACCCTTGATAGCGGCGATATTGGTGGTCTTGGAGGTATCACCACCAATAACCATAGTGGTCTTGTCGTTGGCATCACCGGCTTTCATGGTGATCTCGCCTACGTTACCACCGTTCTTGAATGCGAAGTGGGCACCAGTATCGAGGGTAGCGTTGCCTACCTTGGAAGGATCTTTCTGATCAGCGATAAAGTTATTCTGGCTGTTAAGACCAGCATTATTCAGGGATCCATTGCCCAGAACAACGTCACCGGAAGCCTCCATGCTGCCTACATTGGCACTGAAGCGATCGCCGGAGCCAACATTGTAAACAGTGGTGTTGCTCAGCTGCTCGTTGATAACGCCGTCAAGGGAACCAGCGCTAACGTACTGCTCAAGTTCATTCCAGTCAGCACGACCATCTTTGATGACATCACCGATATCGGTAAGTACTGCCTTACCAATATCCAGAGCGCCGTCAACCTTGCTTCCAGCACCTGAATAGCCCTTGAGGAACTCTTTCTTCAGATTAATCAGGTCCTGAGAGCTCAGCTTGGTACCAGACTCGAAACCGAGAGTCAGAGTACCACCAGAGGCAAGAGTTACGTTCTGAGCGTACTTATTGTCTGGATCAAGACCCTTATCACCATTTTCCAGCTTGAGTCCATCGAGGCCCTTAGCACCAATGGTGAAATTGGCTCTGTGGCCGGTTACGTTGATAGCGGAGCCGTCCTTGGAGGTAAAGGCATACTGAGCTGCATCGGCCTTACCATCTCCAGCCTGTGCAACGACCATGTTGCCAGCACCGCTTACGGTAACAGTGCTGCCGCTTTCCATGGTCATGCTGTTGGCAGTAGCATTGCCAGTAACGTTGTAGTTGCTGCCATCAGCCATATTTAACTGACCTGCGTGGAGCTTGCCAGCAACATCAACAGTACCCTTCTTAATGTCCAGCTTGTCAAAGCTGCCACTGGCAGGTACGTTGACGATTACCTTAGAGCCGTCAGCAAGAGTTACAGTCTGTGCATTGAGAACTGGAGAGCCATCCTTGCCATACTGAATCTTGTCAGCAGTCATACCATCGATATCACTGCCAATCTCAATGAGACCCTTGCTTGCAGTTATATCTTTAGCGGTCCACTTGCCATACTTGACCTTCAGAGCAGCCATCTTGTCTTCGGCAAGACCATCGAGCTTCATAGCCATATCGACGGTACCGCCGGAGCCCTCAGCAAACTCTGAGTGGCTGGCCAGAACGCCAGCAGAGCCGGACTGGGTCAGCTGACCAAAGCGGTCCTTGCCCAGAGAGGCCTGACCGAGCTCAAGAGTAGCTGAGGTTGACTCGTCATGGGTAACGGACAGAATCTGGTCTTTAACATTGGTCTTTAAAGCGGTACCAACGGAAACAGTACCATTTCTAAGCTGGAACTCTACAGCCTTTGCAGGAGCATCCGGGCTTGCAGAACTGTCAGCGTCACCGCCCTGAGCAGCGGCCAGCAGGTTACGGGCCTGATCTAAAGCTGCATCAATTTTCTGAGCGGTTGAGTCAAGGGTAAGAGCCTGACGGGTTGCAAGTGTGTTACCAGCACCGATCTGCAGAGCCTCTCCGGCGAGGTGAGCATTGTTGGCAATCACGGTATTGCCGGTACCGCTGAAGCTGATCATGTCAGATTCAGGGCTGCCGGTATGCTTTGTAATGTTGTTTGCATCAAAGGCAGCATACTGATTGTCACCAGTAGCCTTGCCATGCAGATCACCCTGGATATCCAGAACACCGTTGTTACCCAGCTCTACAGCAGCGCCCTTTGCAGTGCCACCAGAACGCTTGCCCTGAGTGTTCAGGAGCTCATCGGCATTCTTCTGGTTTAAAGCGATAGTACCGTTGGAGGCCTTGAAAGTGGTGAAGTTGGAGGCATGACCAGTTACAGTCAGATCGCCCTTGGTCAGATCGAGCTTGCCCTGGCTTTCGTAGGTAACCTTACCAGTAGAAGCATCTGTAGGTATCTCCAGAGCACCATTGCCTAAGACCTGAACAGTGCCACCAGCATTCTGGTTCATGATCTCGAGACCGCCACTGGCAATCAGGGATGCATCAACACCAGATACCTTAGCTGAGGCTGGTGCGCCACCTACCTGCAGGGTACCAGCGTCAACCTTGAGCTTGCCATTTGCAGTAAGGTTACCAGCAGCTGCTACGAGCTTACCGCCAGCATCTACCTGGATCTCGCCATCGAGGGTATTATCAGCACCTACAGTTACTTTGGTGTCCTTTACGTAAGGATTATCGATCTGAGTGGTCTTGACAACATTGACTTCGTTCAAGAGGTTGAAAGTAGAGCCACTATGCGGAACAACTTCCAGCTTCTCAGTAGTAGCCTGCTTAAAGCCATAGTCCTCATTTCCACCATTCTTCCAAGCTGGTTCGCTCAGCTTAAGAGTGCTTGCTTTGATATTGATATACTTAGCTTTCTTAAACTGCTCTGAAGCGCCGCTATCCTTTATAAGCATGCTACCTATATGCAGCTTATCAGCCTGAACAGTTGCTCCATCAGCAACTTTTACCTTACCAGCCTGAAGCTTATCGCTAAAAGCAAACTCTCCAAGAGTTACATAGTCATCTTTCCAGAGCTTAACCTCAAGAGTGCCGTCTTTCTCAATTTCAATGGAGTTGTTCTTATTTCCTGCTTTAGCATTCAGGTAGTCGGTAAGATTACCCCAGTAGCCAGTGAGCTTTGCTGATTGGGCTTCATTGCCGTCACCAATCTTTAACTGTGAGTTGCCCTCTTTGCCAACCAGTTTGGCAGTTAAATGGACATTTCCATTTTTGATATGCATGGTGCCGGCATTAGTTGTGCCGCCACTGTTTCCAACAATCTCAATGTTGCCGTTATCAATCTTCAGGTTGGCATCGGTGCCTTCAACCTTTGCCAGAGCAGCGTCGAAGTCAAATACTGCAGTCTTGCCTGCATAAATCTTGAAATTGGTGCCTTCAGTCTTACCGCCTGCCTTAAAGGTACCATTCTGCTTGAACTCAATAGCGCCGCCCTTGCCGGTAATCTGGCCATTAAGAACAGCAGCATCTGCATTTTCACCATTGAAATGGATGGCACCATTTGAGTTGAGGGCAATCTGAGAGGTGGCATTACCAAGGGAAGCTACTGCGCCGCTCTTACCCTGGATATCGATTAAATGGGTGCCAGTTGCCTTTGCAGAGGTATCTGCAGTGCCGATAGTGATATTCTTAGCAGCAACCGATGTTCTTGCACCACTCTGACCAGCCTTAATCTGAATCTTGCCCTGCTGAACATCGATAGACTCGATGTTCATCGCAAACTCGTAATTCTGGGCAGCATCACCAAAAGTTACTACAGCTGAATCGCTAGAGGATACGGTCAGAGAGCCAGTACCGTTGACAGTAACATCCTTGGCGGTTGGCTTGAATACGACGCCGTCATCCTTGCCATTAGTTACGCTTAACTTAGCATTCCATTCACCGCTGTCAGCAATAGCAATTTCTTTAGCTGCATCCTTGCTATAGGAAACCTCACCTGACTGAGCGAGATCCTTGAAATCGTTAAGGTCAGTTGGAGCAGCATCAGCGGTGGAGGCGTAGATTGAGCCCATGGCGGCTGTGCTCAGGAGAGCTGTTGAAGCCAGACCTTTGAGGTAGGCGTCCTTCATCACAGCGCGGTACTGGGCTGACAGGAAAGTCAAAGTTGAGTTAGTCTGCTTCATTTTAAATACTCTCAATTACGGCGTTCAGGTAAGTGCAGTTCTTCGGCACTGTGTGCCCTGATCTCACAAAACTGTCGGCGCATGTCAGATTGTGGAGCGCCGTAAGTACGGTGAACGTTGGTTAATGGTACTGTCAGTTACTGATCACTGGTCTTTGTCTGACAGCTGTTCATACCGACAATGTAGCAAAAGGCTTGCCACACATGCCCTTATACATCACGTGACGCATATTTAAGCCATTTTAACGCTGTATCATGCCTTGTATATGAGCGCACTCCCGACCAGAAAAGTGCCGGTCAATTGACCATGATACGGCTCTTTGTAAAGCACATGTAAAGATACAGCGATTCATATCTATATCATGTCCATTTTTCTGACATTTTCCCCATATAATTGCTTTTTGACCATAGTTTTGTCAGGCGTGTTTTCCGACACCTGAAGCATGAATTAAGCTCACAATTCATTGCCCGGCAAATAATGACGCTTTCCGAAAAAGTTTGGTTTCTGATCTAAATGCAATTCGTTAGTTTTTTGAAAAGCATCTTCCAGGTCTCCTTAGCAGGGTTATTTTTACACGCATGGCATTGCTTTACCTGGTGTTTCCCGGCTTTTGTAAATAAAAATACCTGGCGCAACCTGGCATAAGAAACGATCATTAAATTATGCTAAGTTCCTTGAAAGATGCTTTCCTCAACATCAGATCTCATTTTATATTGCCTGTAATACTTTATATTTTGTAATGCATATTTCCGATTCTGATTAGTTTGGCTGTGGTGGCGTTGCTGGTTCTGGTTCTGGTGCTGGAGGTGCTGGTGGCTATGATGATAATAATTTTATTGCGCCTGTGATTGGCGGCTGACTGGATCTGCTCTACAAATCGGGATGTAAACCTGCTCTGAGATTGTACTTTTTCAACACGTAACCATGGTTTATCCCATTGTTTTGATATGTGCAGTGCAGGCAGAGTCGGCTCAATATGTTTGTTTTGTACATGACGCAGTGCATGGTATGCCTTGTTTTCTGAAATAAAAATGGGCGCTTTTCCATTTTGGAAAGCGCCCTATTTTTTGGTGCATCCAGTCTCATAGCCATGTTGTGAGGACAGTGCACCAGGTTTATTTGTATTTAGAAAGGAATTCAAGTCCTGGTAAGGGATACTACTTTTAATGCTGCTGTTACTGTGCAGCCTCAGGACAGGTAAAGTCATCCGGACGGATTGGTCGTATGGCGCGACATGGGGTACCGAAAGCCACCATGTCAGCTGGGATGTCCTTTGTTACAACAGAGCCTGCGCCAATAATGCAGTTATCGCCAATGGTTACACCAGGACAGATAGTGACGTTGGCACCGATCCAGACGCGCTTGCCAATGGTGACAGGACGATTGAACTGGTAGGCACGGGCACGAAGCTCAGGATTTTCCGGGTGCAGAGCAGTGGCAATCACTACACGAGGTCCAATCAGAGAGTAATCACCAATGGTAATGAAAGTATCGTCTACAGCGCAGAAGTCGTAGTTAATATACACGCCAGTGCCCAGGATAACGTGATTACCGCCGAAGTTCATACGAACAGGAGCTTCAACAAAGCAGTTCTCACCTACTGACCAGAACATTTCCTTAAGGAGCTGGGAACGGCGTTCAAGATCGTTATAAGCGGAAGCATTGAACTCATTCATGGCTTTCAGGCACTTGCGCTGCTCGGTGCACAGCTCGGCTATGCTGGAATCATAAAGCTCACCTGTGTGGAGGAAAGGGAAACGGCTTTTGGTATCTAAAAACATGGGATTCTCCAGAAAAGGCCCTCAAGCACACACCTGAGCCGCAGCTTTCGTTAACGCTTACGGCCCGCAGACGGGCAGTTAGAATTCACTTTGCTATCTTAGCCAAATGGCCTGATACAGACAAGATTTTGAGAGTATGACAGGCGCATTAAATTGTTCCTGATCCTTATTTATCCTGTGTTGCCACGTCAGGATATAGTCTCCAGCAGCTTGCTCTCATACCCATGGTGCTATGCGGTTAGTGGAGGCCTGTTAACTGTTTGTGACGGGCTATTCTGTCCTTTACCTAAAGCGTTTACGGAAGCTTTTACCCTGGTCATATTCTGTAAGTTCGCCTGGACTGCCAGTACTGGTGTTGTCAGTGACTGCAATAAGGATCATGCAACAGCATTTTGGGCTGCCGAATTTTGGCCAGCTGGCGGGCCTCAACTGTGATTATGCAGTATCTAAGGTCCTTCTAATTTTGCCGGGCTATTATGAATCCGTGGTCATTAAGACCGGCAACGGCATACCGGGAATCAGTGCCGGGCCGGAGCTGCTGTAAGACAGCAGCAGCTCAATTCCAAAGTGATTCCTGTCCTTGTGTCTTTAGGGGATAAGGGTAAGTCAGACCGGCTTTGGGGAAAGACCTTCTGACAGGTATGCCGCCCTGCCCATGACTGTTTTATGAGGTCTCCATGAATAAGTTCAAGAAAAGTATCAGCGCTCTGGCTCTGGCTGTTGCCGCCCTTACCTCAAGCGTTGCCATGGCTGCCGACGGGAAGTGTTCTATGGATTATGGAAAGATTAATGTTACCGGAGAGGGTGAGGTAAAGGTTATGCCGGACCGCGCTACCCTCAACTACCGTGTCATGACCATCAAGGCCACACCCGATGAGGCCCGCAAGGAAGTAGAGAAGACTGTTACTGCTTTCTCAAAGGAAGTTGAATCCCTTAAGCTGGACAAGCAGGCTTTCGTTGCTGACTCCATTGTGGTAACAGCCAGCTATCGCTACGACGAGAAGGCCAAAAAGCAGGAACTCGTTGGTTACGAGGCCAGCCGCAACGTCTCAATCAGGATTGCTGACTTTGCTCTGATTGGCAAGATTAACGATATGGCCATCAAGTCAGGCATCAACCAGATTTCCGGTTTCGAGTACTCTCTGTCTGACAAGAAGAAGCACGAAAAGGAAGCTGCAAAGCTCGCTATAGCTGATGCCCGTGAGCGTGCTCAGTTACTGGCTGACGGCTTTGAAGTCAAACTGGGCAAGCCATGCTCCCTGAACTTCCAGGATCGCCATATTGGCGTTTACCGCGCCATGAGCAACCGCGCTCTGGCCTACGCCGCTCCTATGGCTGAAAATGATTCAGCAGTTGTAAGCACTTATGCCATTGAGCCTATTGTTGTCAGCTCCACCGTAAATGCCTCTTTCAACATTGATGACTAACAGTCAGCTGCGCAGCTGTCTTTAAGCAGCTGAGCCTGCTGCAAGTCATACTGCTCAGAAAGGATTTCCACCGGTCTGGTACGGAGCTTTGCCTGCCGTACAGATCGTTTGAGTAATGTCCTTTCTGACTCAGACCCCGCTCTGGATGCCAGAGCGGGGTCTTTTGCTTTTGAGCTGCATGGCCTTTTCACAGACTGACATCGGTCTGGCAGCATGGTAACGATCCTGTTGAGCTCAGTTGCAACCTGGACGTAGAGTTCCTCTCCATGATAGAGAGGATAACTGCCGCTCCGTCCTGTCTGCGCTTTTTGATCCCTTAAATTCTGTCTACAGATTAGAGGTCACACTTTGCTACTGCAGAAGAGAGGTTAAAGGCCGTTAAGAACAGGCAGAGACAGCACATATTCATAAATTGTGAGGTACGCTCCTTTCATTGCGCAAATACCTGTGTTTAGCAGCCATTTTATAAGAAAAGCCTTATCCGTAAAGGGATTAAGGCCTTTAATTTTTTTAATCTTCCAGGGGATGCAATGCTTTAAATCCCCGCAATCTTTATAAGCTCAGCATGCTCGTAGGCAAGCACCTTACTGTCAGGGCAGGTGCCTATTTTGAGCAGTCTTTTCAGCTGCTTTAGACCAACATGGAGAGGCACCTCACCCATTCCTGCGGCATCCATAACAATTTGCGTGTCTCCTCTCATAAATAAGTTGTTTTGGACAAAACCATTAAAAACATCTTCTTTTGGGACCAGATCATTGAGCCCATACTGTATCTGGCCTTTACCAGTGTTACATGGGTCGTACAGTCTCGAGCGGCTACGAATGTTAATGAAGAAGACATCATCCCTGGTCTTAGCTGAAGGTACAACACGGGCATCTGCCAGTGCTTCGCAAATGCGCTTCGTTGACATCCTGTATCCAAGATTGAGCAGCCTGTCCTGAAGAATGCGCAGCATCATCAGAGCAAATACACAGAGGTAACAGTGAGCTTCAATTCTTTCATGAAGCCTTACATATAAAGGCCTGATGCTGAAAGAGCTCTTCATTATCCTGAAGCTCTCCTCAATGCCAACCAGCTTATGATAGGTATCCAGCACTCCTGTGTCAGATAAAATCTGGGCATGCTCACCCTTAGGATGGTCGAAGATAACAGCACTGTAGCCTGCAATCTCCTCTTTTTTCCGGATTAGCTCATCCTTGAGCCCGGTTGCTCTGAAAGCTTCCTTCTCGTCTTTGCCTGTGCTGCTGTTTCTCTTTGTTCCTGCAGTAGCATCAGTGCGTTCGGTTCTCACCAATGCTCGCCAGCCACTGACAGCTGCACCAATCAACTCATGATTAAGAACAGCTTTCATTGCCTTTTTCTTCTGTTCCTCAAGCTGTGCAAGATCTCTTGCTTTTCTTTCTGGGCTGAACGTGTAAATGATCTTGCATGGTACCTTGATCGTTCTTGATTTTATTTTCCCAGAAGTCGGATCAACCTCACCCTTGATACGGGCGGTCTTGACGTAGTCACATATCTTGAAACGCAGCTCGTTCTCTTTCACGGTGCCATCTTCAGTTGATATGACAAAGGCCCCATCGTCTCCCGGAAGGTAGTTGCGGTACCCTGATATGTCGAGCATCTGAGCTCGATCCTTTGGGTTTTGTTGAGAAACTTTCTGTGAAACTACAAAACCAAGATTCCTTTCCTGTACCTTGCTGAGAACCTCAGTTCCATTAATGCCCCGGTCTGCGACAAAATAAAAATCTTTTATGCCGTACTTGTCCTGAAGACTTTGTATGACTGGCTCAACCTGATGAATTTCAGAAATGTTGCCTGCAAATATACGGCAGTCGATTGGAAAGCCATCCTCATCAATAGCAAGTGCTATAGAAACAAGAGGTTGAGCGTACCTCCCCTCCTTAGATAGTCCTCTCATTCGTATATCTGAGTTTTTACCCAGCTCAAGAGCCTCACTTAGTGCAAGCTGATACTCCTCGGTCTCCATGTAAGCATTGACCTGCTCATGGCTTGCTCCCTGATTAGTCATGTATTCACGAGTGGTACGTGCGAAGCGGATGGCACGCCAGGTAACATCATCATAGGGAGTCTCAAACCATGTGTTTGTACAGTCAAAAAAAGCCAGTCTTATCGCTTTTTTCTTATGCTCCATGTGAGTTCTTACTGCATGACTTAACAGCTCGTCTTTAAATTCATAAACAAAGTCCAGAGCACGGTAAAAGTTATCCTGATTGATTCGGCTCCAGGGGCAGTAGATAAAGTCACTTCTGTTGTTGCTTGCCTGCAAGTATGACTGTGGTCTGAGAATTTTGACTGACGCCAGGTAGAACAGCAGATCATTGAGGCTCCACGCTTCTATTTCGGTATAAGCCTGCTGAAGATAACTGATCTTGTACTTCAGTCCCAGTTCATTCTCCCATATTGGCTTCAGTGCAAGATGGCCGTAGTTAAGCTCGAAAGCCCCGTTCAACCTGGGGGTATCGTCACACTCCAGGCCATCATCATCAACCTTAGCAACATCAGCCGCCTTTACTGCTGACTCTGCTGCCATGGTCAGCCGTGCATTAAGACAGTCTCGTTCCAGTTCAGCAGTGAGCTGCTTGCGAGCTCGTTCGTCCTCAAACGCTCTTCTTACCTCCTCAGGTAAGTTCTCGTACCTGCCATAGCTCTTCACCATCCTTTTGACGCACTTGCCTGTTTCAGGATCATGAACCGACTCCATCATAAGCAGGTACTTCCTGCCACGATTGGTCTTCAACCTCAGGTACATAAGCTCCCCCAAATATCCATACCTAATGATAGAGCCCAATTCTATCATAGTGGGCCCCCTGAATCCCCCAGTAGTATAAAAAATTTTTGTAGACAAAATAAAAGCCAACTCCTATATATATAAGGGTTGGCTAAGCGGATCTGGTAATATGGCTGCTAAACACAGGAGGATAACTGCCGCTCCGTCCTGTCTGCGCTTTTTGATCCCTTAAATTCTGTCTACAGATTAGAGGTCACACTTTGCTACTGCAGAAGAGAGGTTAAAGGCCGTTAAGAACAGGCAGAGACAGCACATATTCATAAATTGTGAGGTACGCTCCTTTCATTGCGCAAATACAGGCGCACAATGGCATGATGCGTGCTAACATCAAATGTAACTATGCCTGACAGAACGTCCCGTAGTGTAACTTTGGACTTTATGGCCAATTTTGCCGCATTCTGTCAGCACTATACCTCCCTTTTTTGCCGCCTACCCTGCCTGAGTCCGGGTTGCGGCCTGAAAAATACGCCTGTCTCAGGCTATGTAGCCGCCTGTGAGCGGACATAAGGACTGAGCATAAGGACAGCCGCATGCAGCCTGAAGCTGCGTGCGGTCTGCCCGGCTCTTGTGCCCTCATGCCTGCCATGCAGGCAGCACATGAGCCAGGTCATTTACAGCAAAGGGCCTTGATATCGGTGCTTACTGGTATCTTTCGGCGTCCCCGTCGGCCGCTGCTGCAGATTGCAGTGGTGCAGCCGCTGCATGCTTTTGCACATGTATGCCGAATCAGCCTGATGCTCGAATAAATCTGCCAGCACTCTGCTACAGGGTCTGGGCCTTAACTAGCTGTCCAGTATGGACATTGAGAGGCCAGCCCGACAGCGCAGGGCAGGAAAAGGGCGGTCTTTCTGGAACTTGGGTCTTGCCTTTCGCTGTGAGACTTGAGGTTCAGTTTAATTTAGTTAAATTTCTCCAATGCAGGGTGGTATCGCTCGGGAAACCACGCTGCCTTCCTGCTAAATGGAAGCAAAAATGAAACAGACAAACTCAACCCTCAAGTTTTTAACTGCCGAATACTCAGCAGTGCTGCACAATGCCTACGTCAAGGGACTGGCATCAACAGCCCTCCTGGGCACTGCAATCGGAGCCGTCGGCGCGGTCAACACAGCAGTTGCCGCTGAGATCAATGCATTCACCGATCTGGCCAATAAGGGCGACGTAAGCTTCTCCCAGAAAAAGCAGCAGAATATCGATATCAACAATGCTGACGGCAAGTGGGAAGCTAACCTTAACGTAACTGATGGTTCAGGCTCCGGTATTACCTTTAATCAAAAAACTCAGAAGGTTAAGGTAACTGGTGCCGGTTCGCTCAATATGAGCACCAACAATGCAGCCATCGTTAACTTTGGCAGCTCTAACAGCAATTACGAATTCGACATGGACATCGGCTCTGCCTCCATTGAGCAGGGCTACCTCAATGTCAATGCAGCATCAGGTGGCAAGACCCAGGTATCTGCACGCAATGTAACCATTGGCGGCGGTGTGAAGGGCGGTAACGTCGTTATCAACGGTAACGGCGGCCAGGCCATCTTTGGTCGTGCTGACAGCAAGCTGGGCGCTGGCGACGGCTCAGTCACCAATCTCAGACACAATGGTGAGATTGTCTTCAATGGTACTGCTGCTGACAAAGCTGTCCTTGATGGCAAGGTCGACTCTCTGGGTGGCGATATTTACTTTAAGGGTAACGGTACCTTTAAGGCCCAGGGCAAGATTGACAAGACCAACATCCACATCAAGGGTTCAGGCAGCGGTACAGCTACTGCTGTATTTGATTTTGATACCGCTCTGGCTGCTGTAGAGAAGCAGACTGCCAACCTGAGCATCAACAACAGCAAGGTAACTCTGGGCCACACAGAAAGTGGCACCTCAACAACTGGTGCAATCGAAGTTCGCAGTGGCTCCCTTGAGATTGGTACCGGTTCTACTGTTACTGCTGCAACCGAGAACAGCTCCATCAAGGTAGGCACTGGAAACAGCAAGGCCACTTTGAAGATCAGCAATGCTCAGCTCCAGTCCTACCTGTCGGCTGACAACCAGACTGGCGCTGACGGTGCAGCTGCCGTCCAGGACAAGGCCGGTGCAGTTGAGCTGGGCAACAATGGCGAGCTCTACCTGATTGCTGATGCTGGTCAGTCCGCAGAGATTAACGCACTTGAGTTCAGCACTGCGGGCGGTGTCGGCAAGATCAAGATTGGTGAGTCAGGCAGCACTGTTCGTGCTGACAACCTTGAGATCAAGTCAGCTCTTACTGGAGATGCCGCAAGCAAGATCACTCTGGCTGCTGACAATGTAACTCTTCACGAGCAGTCTGGTGGCGGTTCCCTTGGCTTCAAGGCTGTCCGCGCTGCCTCAAATGTCACTTTTGAGAATTACAACGATCAGCTCAACAGTTACTACAGCCTCAAAGACCAGGTTGAGCTGCAGAATGTTCACAAAGAATTAAATCCATACCGCCCAGGTATCAATCATCAAATCAATGTTGCTGACAGCGGTACATTAAAGGGTAAGGTACAGATTGAGTCTGGCGGTTCTATTACTGTTAAGGCTGGTCACTATACAGCAGAGGATGATATTACCCTCAGTGGTGGCAAGCTGCAGATTGGCGGATTCAAAGATGATGCAGATCTCGTAGGTGCCGCAACCTCCCTGGCTATTAAGGGTAAACTCAATCTTACCAACTCCACATCAGGCGATCAGATCCTTATTCAGAGCAATGGTTCTATTGCAGATCTTGGTGAAAACGTTAAGTACACCGGCCGTGGTGAACTGGATCTGACATCTGGCTCTGTAGCCGTTACTGCACACGAGACCAATGTAACCACTGTCAAGGCTGTAGAGTCTGATATTAAGCTGAGCAAGGCTAACTTTGAAGAGCTGCTCAATGTAAAGAATCAGCGCAAGGGAGATAAGGCTGCCGGTGCTGCTGTTGTCTTAAGCTCCGGATCAACCATGGAAATCATGGGAGACCTCAAGGGTGATACCCGTGGCTTTGAGACCTCCAAGCTGGTCAACATGACCACTGAGGAGAAGCCAAAGGCCTATGCAGCAGCCGGTGAAAAGGTCACTTCCGACTACATCGGATTTGAAGGCTCAGGCAATACTCTTATTACCGAAAATGCCTGGATTCAGGGCGACAAGATCGACATCGGTGTGGGCAATACCATTGTTGCCCGCAAGCAGCTCAACCTCAACGTAGCTGAACTGGAGTCAGGCTCAGGCCGTGCAACTGGTGATTTCATGATCAGCACAGGTCGACTGGTTGCCGGTGATGAAATCCGCAGCAGCAACAAGAACACCATTAACATTGGTGAGAAGTCTGTAGCTGCTCTTGAGCTTGGTCATGCTTCCCTCAAGAAAGATGAGATGGGCAACCTCAGTGCCGCCGGTAAGCTTGGCGAACTTGAGTCCCACTCAAGCAAAACCGGTCTCATCTCAGCCAACATCAAGCTTGACGGTCAGGACAAGGAGCGTCAGTCTGAACTGGCTGTTGCCTACGGCACCTGGAATCTTTCAGACGTTGAGGCAACCAATGGTCGCATCTCTGTTGGTAAGGCCATTGATGGTCTGGACACCTCAAAGATTAATTATGATGGTGGCCGTCCTTCTGTATCCTTCAACAAGCTGACCCTTAAGGAAGGTTCTGCCCTTGATGTTCATGCCGGTACTACCGCAAATATCAAGAATCTCGATATGACTGATGGTACAGTCAAGATCTGGGGTGATGCAGTTGTAGGTAAGGCTGATGGCAACGTCCCTGAAGATCAGGCTAAAGACTATGTCTACAAGGTAACCTCAGGTACTGTTACTGTTATTGGCCGTGACGCCATGCTTACTATTGGTAAGGAGGCCCTGGCCGGTATTAAGCTTCGTGAGGATCCTCCAGCACCTCCAGCCCCAGAAGGAGGCGAACAGGGTGGTCAGCAGGGCACTCCTGAAGCCCAGGGTGATGCTGAGCAGACTGCCGGAATGCTTGCTGGTAATCTGTATGCTGAGGGAACCTCAGGTGATCAGAGCTCTGGAAACAACTCAACCAGCGATCAGACTGCAGCCAATATTGATCCAAACAATCTCTATGCTGATGTCATCGTACTTGACGAGCGTGGCACTCTGAACCTGGACTTCGACTCTTCTGTCGAGCTGACTGCATCTGATGTAGCAGCCCTGCGTAAAGAGTTCATGCACAACAGCACCCTTACCTCAGACGGTCTGCTCAAGTCAGGTTACCTCAAGCTAGGTAATGCCAAGCTCAAGGGTATTGAGGTCGGAAAAGACAACAAGCTCGACTGGGACAAGATCAAGGACTTTGCTGACGTAGAAAACGGCAATTTCTCTGATATTCAGACCGAGCAGCTCAACAAGGCTCAGCTGACCAATGTCGATACCAATGACACCATCAGCATGAACCTTGGTTCCGTAGAGCTCAATGGTGCTACCGCCACCCTTGGTAATGGTTCCCTGAATTATGCTCAGGGCAACGGTGGCAACTACATTGTTGATAAGAATACCGGCAAGGTCGCCAATGCCACTATTACTGCCGGCTCCTACAGCGCTCTGAACAATGGCGGTAACATCGGCACTGTAACTCTGACCGATGGTACTTCCACAGCTCCTACCACACTGGCTACCGGTGGTACCGGAACTACCAATATCGCCAAGGTCAGTGGTACTGACAACACCATGCTCTCCGTCAACGGCCATACCGTTGTTGCCGAGGGTGTTGATGTCGGTACTCTCGAGGTTAACGACCGTATCAATGTTGAGGGTGGCAGCGGCAAGACCAATGTCAAGTTCCTTGCTTCCTCAGCAAATGGCAAGGGCCAGGGTCTGCTGACCACCAAGGAGCTCACTGTTAAGGGTGATGGCGCCGGCAGCGGTCAGGCCATTAACTTTACCGGCAACCTGCAGGTTAGCGGCAACACCACCATTAATGATGACGCTACCCTCAATGGCAACAACCAGCTCAACACCGTAAACTTCAATGGTCGCACCCATCTGGCAGGCGGCACTACCAGTGCTACCAATGTCACCATGGCCACCAATAAGGACCTGATTGTAGGCTCTGACGATACTGCTGTAACAGGCGGCGGCTCAGCCTCCCTGATTGCCGGTAATCTCGACCTGGCAGGCGGTACCTTATACGCTGATCCGGCCTATGGCTCACCAGTATCCATCGTGGCTATGAATACCGTGGGCAAGACCACTGCTCCAGCCCTGATGAACGCTCTGGCTGCATCTGGTGACACCACTGCCCCTGACGCAAATCAGGGTGGTACTGGCGGCGATGCTGGTACCGGCGGTGGCACCGGTGGTGGTACCGGCGGCGGTACCGGTGGTGGTACTGGTGGCGGCACCGGTGGTGGTACCGGTGGCGGCACTGGCGGTGAGGGCGGCTCTGGCGGCGGCACCGGTGGTGGTACCGGTGGCGGCACTGGCGGTGAGGGCGGCTCTGGCGGCGGCACCGGTGGTGGCAATGGCGGTGAGGGCGGCTCTGGCGGCGGCACCGGTGGTGAGGGCGGCTCTGGCGGCGGCACCGGTGGTGGTACCGGTGGTGACAATGGCGGCACCGGTCCGGTTGTGGCCTCTGCTGGCGTCATCGATGGCAACATCGTGGCTCTGCAGAACTCCATCGTGGCTGTTGGTGTGGATACCTCCAATGCCAATGCTGCCATGAACGAACTGCGTGAGGCCTTTGGTCCTCTCATGGACAAGAACGGTTCTCTTATCGACCCTGCAAAGGACAGCAAGGCTGTGGGTGCCGTGTTCTACGCAGCTAAGCCTGTTACCGTACAGAATGGCAAGAAGATCGTTGTTGATGCTACAAAGACCCTTGAGAGCTATCAGGGCGGCATGGCTTTAGCCTCTGCAGCTGACACCCAGAATGTTAACGGCTCTGACCTCTATCTGGGCGCCAACTCAGCTCTGGCTGTAAGCCACAGCGCTGCCACCTCAGGCGTTGCTGCAGTTACCTTTGAAAACGAAAATGCTGTGGTCTACGCTCAGAAGGGTGCCAAGATCCTGCTGGCCGGTCGCAATGTTAACAACACCTCTTCTATCAAGCTTATTGCTGATAACAAGGGTGCCGGTTATGCCGAGCTTAAGACTGAAGGTAATCAGGCTATTGCTGTTGAGTCCGTCAACGGCCTGTACCAGCTCGAAGGCGGCTTAAACCCAGGTGAGATTAAGGATATCCAGCTCACCATCAACAGAAATGCTGCCGGCAGCCTCTTTACCGATGCCTCCGCTCCGGTCAGAAAGACTCTTATTGCCTATTCTGACCCTCAGAACAAGCTGGGTGAAGTTGGCCGTGGCACAGTACACAATGGCGCCGCAGCCGGTGTAACTTACGATGGCAAGGACTTCAAGGATGCTACCGGTCAGGTGCTCAACAAGAATGATTACCTTGCTGTAAGCAATGCCAGCGGTGGCTATGATGTCTACAAGGCAGCCTACAACCCTCTGCTGCACAATATCACTACCGGCTCTGTATCAGGCCGTGATGCTGAAATTGCTGCACGTATGGGTGAGATGGGCGGTGTTACCCAGTCAGCCATTCAGGCTTCCCGTAATGTAAGCGAGACTGTCAACGCACGTCTGGCATCCCGCTACAGCACCGATGCCAGCCCAACCAAGGTCAACACCGATGGCCGTGCTTCTCTGTGGTTCACCCCTGAGGTCCATGACTTCAAGTCTGAGGATCTCGAGGCTGACGATCGTACCTACGGTGCCGATCTGGACATGAAGGGCGTCACCATTGGTGCTGACATCAGCCTGCATCCACAGCTGGCTGTTGGTGGTGAAATCCACGCCGGTACCGCTGACGGTACAGGTAATGGCATTGGAGATGGCGTCAAGTCCGATCTCAAGTACATTGGTGCCGGTGCTTATGCCCGTTACGACTACAACAAGTTATCCGTCGTATCTGATGCCAGCGTAACTGTGAGCAAGGGTGATGTTGAGGCCCAGACTGCAACCAGCGGCCGTCTGACTGCTGATGCTCAGGCCACCAATATCAGTGCCGGTGTCAAGGCCTACTACAACAATGACCTTGGTGACACCCGTATCAGCCCTTATGCCGGTATTCGTGTATCTCACGTCAAGACCGACAGCTACACTGTTAACAGTGATAAGGGCAAGGTAGCCGAATACAGTGCTGATGCCTCCACCATGGTATCCGTACCTGTAGGTATCAATATTTCCCGTACCATCACTTCCGGTACCTGGAATATCAAGCCATCGGTTGCTCTTGATGTCACCGCCAACCTTGGTGATACCGATACTCAGGGTAATGTACAGTGGGCCGGTGCTCAGAACCTGTCTACTGCAGTTCAGAACGAGCTTACCGATGAGATCACCTATGGCGTCAAGGCTGGTCTGGGCGTCAAGAACGGTGCCTTCTCAGCTGAAGTCGGCGTAGGTTACAAGGGCTCCAAGAACGCAGACGACGTTGCCGTCAATGCCTCTGCCCGCTACGACTTCTAATAACGCCGCTGCCCGGCCTGTCCGGACAGCACCAGGGGCTGCTGCATGAGCTCAGCCCCAGCAAGCAGGGCCGCTCCCTCACGGGTGCGGCCCTGCCTTTTTCTGCACCCCATCCGTTCATCAGATCCGGACGACCCGCCCGGCTGCCCGGTCATCGACCATACCCTCACTCAGCTGCACCGGCCATCAATCTCCCCCGGCCGCTGTCGCGGCATACCCCAAACCATAATCACTTTCCAAAATAGTTTATAACTGTAATAGCCCCACAACACGGGTCAAATCCATACCCGCAGCCAGCAAAGCCCGGCCACCTGTCCCACAGTCATCGCGCTCAGCTCGTCTTATCTTTCCCCTCAGCTTAAATCATCACAGCCTCGTCCCATAATACGGCCTCCATAATCTGAACAGTTAAGCCCAAAGACCGCACCTGCTCACCAGTCCAGCCATGCCCATTTCCCGGCATGCCATATGGCACTGCATGGCATTGCCCTGATACATCACGGCATGGCATGACACGACACGACACGGCTCCGGCATGGAACTGCCATGGCAGGGTCAGCCTGCAGGCAGTGCTGCACTGGCCGATTACCTGGCCCCTGGTCCTGGCAAGGCAGGTTTGGGCCAGGCAGGCCCTGGCCTGGCTGGGACATGGCTGGCCGTGAACCATAACGGTCAGGAATTGCACCTCAACAGACAGCTTCGGATCCGTAGCTGTGCAGACCTCGTAAGCCGATGTATGCGGCGCTAAGATAGACGCTCCTGCAGTTAAGAGTGCCCGAATTATTTGCCCGGGACATGGCGGGGATCTGTTTTTTTAGGCCAGGAGACAGCACATGGACGCTTTAGCTATTGCTCATAAAACCATTGTTCAGCAGAAGCTTGAGGACAGGCAGATGCGTGAAAATCTGGCCGCCGCTATGCACACTATGCAGGCCAACCGCCAGCGTACTATACAAAGCAAATTTATTGACTGGGAGGGACTGCGTGAACGTGGCCGCCAGATTAAGGATGAGACTCTCAACAGTCTGGGCAAAATGCTTGAGACTTTTGAACGCAATGCTGTGAGCAATGGAATGCAGGTTCATTACGCCTCCACATCAGAGGATGCCTGCACCATTGTCTATGAGCTGATGCGCTCCCGGGGCATTGAGCGTGTGCTTAAGGGCAAGTCCATGGCCACAGAGGAGATAAAGCTCAACCATTTTTTACAGGAGCGTGGTATTGATGCCATAGAGACTGATCTGGGCGAACTTATTATTCAGCTCAATGGGGAGATGCCGGTACATATTGTGGGACCGGCCCTGCATAAGAACCGCTATGAGGTGGGACAGATTTTCCATGAGCACCTGGGCGCTCCCCTGGAGTCAGACATTGAAAAGCTCAATGCCATAGCCCGTGAACATCTGCGCTCTGACTTTGCCCGGCTGAAAATGGGCATATCAGGGGTTAACTTTGCAGCGGCCTCTGAGGGCGCCCTGTGGCTGATAGAAAACGAAGGCAATGGACGCATGTGCACCACAGCTCCTGATATCCATGTAGCTGTCTGCGGTATAGAGAAACTGGTACCAAGCCTTGAAGATGCCGCTACCATTGCCCATCTGCTTACCCCGTCAACTACAGGTCAGCTTATCCCTGCCTACTGCAATATCATTACCGGCCCGCGTAAGGCAGGTGAAAAGGACGGGCCACGTGAAGTCCATGTCATATTGCTTGATAACAGACGCAGCTCCCTGCTTGCTCACCGAGAGCTCCACGAGGCCTTACGCTGCATACGCTGTGGCACCTGTCTTAACTTCTGCCCTGTCTTTGACAAGATAGGTGGCCATGCCTACCGCAGCATCTACACAGGACCGATTGGCGAGGTCATCACCCCTAATATCTTTGGCATCAAAGAGCATGGTGAAATGCTCTCACTGTGCACCCAGTGCGGCCGCTGCTCCGAAGTCTGCCCGGAAAAGATTCCCCTTGCCCGGCTTATCCGACACCTGCGCGCCATACGCGCAGGCCAGATGCCTGGCATCCCCCAGCCCGCCCAGGCAGAGAGCGCTGCGGCCACTGCCGCCGCATCTGCAGCCGGGCAGGCTCATTTATCCGCTGACACGACCCATTCCGCTGCCCCTGAACTGCCTGCCTCTGGTGGAGCAGCCGATGCCTGCCCTGGCACAGACAAGGCCCTGCCTGAACAGCAGGCCACCGCGCAGCAGCTGTCGGCTCTTCAGGCACCACAGCTTTCAGATGACGGCTCAAAGGCTGAAAGAATGGCTGTTGAGCTGTACGCCCGTGCCGCTGTAAACAGCCAGCTGTGGAGCATGGGAGCCGCCTCGGCTGTCATGTTCAACTCGATACTCAAACCTGTTCTCCCGCATACCCCGGGCATTAAAGGATGGGCCCGTTACAAAGAGCTGCCAAAGCTGGGTACCTTATCAGGCCTGGTCAAAAAGGTACGCGACCTGCCAGACGTGACCGTTGAGTAGTACGCCCCCAGTAATACTGCAAGGAGCAACGACTAAGCGCCCTTGCCATTTGCCACTGCCCTGGCTCCTGGCCCAGGTCCAGGCCCACATCCGGGGGCTCAAGCCCGGCCGTTGCCCCAATGGCTGGCTCGGCTGGTTACTGCCGACCAGGGCCATGGCCATGGCCATGGCCATGTTCTCATGGTCCGCTCTGCTCTTGGCTGCTGGCCCGCATCCAGGGGCTCAAGCCCGGCTGTTGCCCCACTGCCCAATTCCGGTCATGGCTGATGGCCATGATTTTGGCCTGATAGCCATACTCCTGGTGAAAAGCCTGGTCCATGTGCTGTCAACTCACAAAAGGCATGGCCGACAGCAAGCGATCCTGTTGCAATCTCCTCAAGCAGCACAGGAAAATCCATATCACTCCCACCTGCACAGGCAAGATCACAGACAACAGTCCCGACATATTCTCCCTGCCAGCAAGCACCTGTGTCCTGTGCAGGGCCTTACCTGCAACTGAGCATCCAGCACTGTTACACATGAGCGGGTATCTTTCCTCTCCAATGAAGCTGTCTGCTGCCATATCCTGATGCAGCACTGCATAGCCCGGGCATCAAACTTAGAGCCGGGGCTGCATTTCCCTCAACTGCCTGACTTTCAAAGATCCTGCTTTCCGGTCATCACAGTCGCTTTCCATAACCAAACATACAGTGACCACAGGAATACGTACTTGAGACAGTGCCATGCCATGGTACCCGCACAAGCAAGACTGTCCTGTTCCACCATCCCTCCTGTATATGCAGCCACACGAGCTGTCCTAAGGACAGCAGAGTGTATAACTGTTGCTACTGGGCACTGCAGTCATGCCTGGACCGTCCATGTACTGGCCCTGGCAGCACCTGCAATGGCCTTGCAGGGCAGGACTGAACAAATCACCGAGCAACCAGGAATATGGTATCGCTGATTCCGGGATAACCTCACCGGCAAAGCATCACAAGATAATCCCCGGCATATGGCCATGGTAAGCTTTTATCCATCCTGGCAGCCCTGACTGCAGGGCAGCATTTGCTGGCTCATCTCCAGCCTTAATCTGATGACAGCCGTCAGAATAAGATATGGTTCTGACCTGGCTCTGTCCTGCCTTTGCGGGCTTTTATGGGAGACGTAGCTCCGTCTGTATGCACCATGGATGATTTGAATATGCTTATTGGGGCAGCAGCAACATACCTGGCTGCGCCATGGGCTTAACAGGCTTTACCAGGCTTTACCATTGATTTACCAGGCACGTAGCCAGATAGTGTTCCAGGTACGTTAATACGCCGCATAATATGCCTCTGTGACACAAGGACTGTCATCATTATGAAGTACGAACTTAAGAGTGGCCTTGCCCTAACCGTGCCCGGTGCGCTATTGTGCAGCTTCAGCTCTGCCGCTATGACAGTCCATTGCGGCACCGTCACCTGTCAGTGCAAGGTAAGCCCATGCATCAGGTAAACAGTACCGCTCCAAATGCAGCTCAAATGCCGCCCAATTGCGACTGCCCAATGGAAAGGTCAGAGACAATGGCTACTTGATGTCTAACGGCTTTGCTCAGACCTGCATACACCTCAATTGTCAGAGCAGTCGCTATATGCTCGGTCAAACGGACTTACAGTCTGTTATCCCGGGCATCTGCAGGCACACTGGACTGATGATTACCGTGAGCTGAGCTTAGGGGCATGGACAAGCTATGAGCTGTTATGCTGCTGGCGGTCAGTAAGGCTGACACTGGCTCATTCTCAAAGTGAGGCACAGTCAGCCCCAAAGACTGTGCTCATGGCATGGTATGGAATGAAATCTGAACGGCATCTGATGAGCTTACTTATGAGCGGCGGCAGCCGCAGGAGCCTATAATGCCTGGTTATTCCTGGTTGTGCCGGGAATAAACAGTACAGCCCGGATGCGGCCTCAGGCTGATGATTGCTCAGGCAGGTGATAGCTCAGCCTGGATGTGGGCTTTGACAGTATGCGTGCTCAGGCTGGATGTTGGCTCAGGCTAAACTGGCAGTGAGGCTTGTGAAACAGCTCTTGCCTGGCAAGCAGTTATTTTTGGCAAAGGGAGGGCATGGTTCTCATCCCTGTTTTGGAAAGCAAAGGCATGGATAATAATATGATGATGCAGCTGCTGAAGGACTATGCTCAAGCCCGAGACCGGTATGAGCAGCAGCTGCGCGTGCAGCGGCCATGCAATCTCAATCTCTTTTCCCTTTTTGGTCTGAGCACAGATGAGCGTGCTCACAGCAGATTTATCCATGCTCTGCTAAGCGATCCTCACCATGGTGAGGATCTGGCACGCATGCTGGTAAGACAGATTCAGTTCCGCATGCTCAATCCTCTGGTAACAGTAAGCCTGAAAGAGCCTGAGGAAAGCCAGTGCCTGCAGCCTGATAATGATGGTGACGATGATCAAAGCACAACACTACATGGCTCCAACAGCCCACACCTGAACTCCACAGCCAGCCGCAGCTGCACCAGCCAGACACAAAACAACCAGGAGCTATGCCCTTCAGCACGGGCTGCTGTAACCAGCGCAACTGATACTGGTGCCGGGGCTGGTGCCTGGGCAGGGCATGATGAAGTTCAGGATAATTCTGGTGCGAGCCTTTGTGCTGACCTTGCTTCGACAATGACCCAGTTGGCAGCTGCATCTGACAGCACTGTCTGTCATTGCCCGGACAACACAGTTGAACACAGCAGGGATGAGGCTCTCGCAGACAGCTGCCAAAACGCCCCTGGCCCCCTGCACAGCAAGGACAGTCCAGCAAGCCACAGCATCCCTGGCTACCTTGGCAGCAATGTCTGTGCTCCATCACCTATGTGCAACTATACTGCCCCTGAGGCAGCCGTTTTGGGCACAGCTGTATCTGCAGCTGCATCTGCAGCTTCAGCCGCAGCCACGCTTTCTGGGACAGCCAGCGCCTGTTCATCCTGCGTGTCTGAGATCTCCGAGGCTGGTGAAACTGAAAATGGCAATGACATCCTGACCGGCCTGTACCAGGGCAATGACTCTTCTTGCCATGCAAGGCAGGCAGCCTGCGGCAGCCAGGACCGCAGTATCGCCAAGGACTGCAGCACTTGTGGGGATGACCATGGCCAAGTCCATGATCAGGATTCTGAACAGGGTAATACTCACTATAGCCAGGCCGATGCAAGTGAAGCCCTGACGAGCAGCGTGAAAACAGGCGCCTGCATCTGTGCAGCTCATGAAGCTGCATCAGCTCAGTGCTCTGACCCCAGCTACTGCAGCAGCTGCAGCAGCATTACTTCATCTGCCGGGGCACTGCAGGATGCAGCGAAGTCCTGTGACATGGCGCCGTCAGGTTATGCCATGAATATAGAGAATACCGGGATAGCTGGTTATGCCGCCATATCTCCCAGTGCTGGTACCGGGAACGGAGCCTGTACTGTCGCCGGAAACGGCGCCAGTGCTTTATTCGGGATCGCGGCCATTCGTGACACAGGAAGCAGTGCCAGTGCTTTAGTCGGGAACGCAGCCAGGGGTGACGCCGGGAACAGTGCCAGAACCGATGTCGTTGCTGGCGGCGAGAACGTCGCCAGGGCTGAGAGCGGTGCTGGTGCCGGGGACGATGACGGCAACGTGCGGGATGAGGGCCGGGCTGGGGCTAATCTTGAGGCTCACTTCGGATTGAAGTTCAGACTGATGGGTGTTCATTGCGAATACCTGACCTGCGATGATGAAGGGCAGCGGGGCTTTATTGATATCCTCATTGAGGCTCAGGTGCCTTCAGGACGCCTGGCTCTGGTTATAGAAAATAAGATTTATGCTTCGGATCAGCCCCGTCAACTGGCGCGCTACTGGAGGGGACTTAAAAATCAGGGCTGGCTCAATGAGGAAATTGTCCTTGTCTATATCACCCCTGATGGACATGCACCAGAGCAGATAAGCCTTACAGGACTGCCTGCGTCAGTTGCCGGAGCTACAGTATGCATGTCATGGCGCGATGATCTCATCAAATGGCTGGAGTGCTGCCCGGGACATCTGAGCCTGCCTGTACGTCTTGAGGACTGTATTAACCAGTATAAGGAGCTGCTTGCTGATATGAGTGACAACAACACAGTAGACCCGGTCGCCGCATCATTTGCTCAGTCCCTGCTCGATGACAGGCGTATGCTGGGGCCTCTTTTTGATATGGGTGATGTCTTAAGCCAGGTGCGCGCCCGGCTGATGAGCCTTTTTTGGCAGGATCTGAGTACAGCCCTGAAGTCAGATTTAAGTACCCTGAAAAAGACTGTGGCACAGCCTGAGCAATGGCTGCTGCAGCTTGAGCCTGATGACAGCTCATCCTTACCATCCCTGATGGATATCTACAGCTCTGACTGTCCTTGCTGCTCGTCGCTGTGCCTGGGCATTAAAAACCTGCCTGATGGCAGCCGTATCGCCTTTAAGGTCGAGTTTTACGAACAGATGTATTACGGCCCTGTGCTCTTTGATGCCCATGGCCAGCAGGTCGAACGTCAGTTCATTCACCTTACTGACAGCTTTGCCTCTTTGCTTGAATACCTTGGCTATACAGCCAGCGCACGCAAGACTGACGGCTTTATCAACTTCCGCTATCTGACCTGCAACCTTGAGCAGCCGCACAGCAGCGACAGCAGCACCAGAAGGTACAACAAGGACAGCAGACACATCATGGACAGCAGATACAGCATGGACAGCTGCACCGACGAGCCTGACTTTTACCGCATGGACAAGTCTCTGGCCCTGTGCCTTGCAGACGACACCCGCCGCCGTGCTCTGGCCGCCCATATCTCAGGGAAAATCTGCTCTGACCTCAAGGCCATGTGCGCTATCCCTGACTGGGTCACCATTTGACAACAGCCAGCAGCCAGCCATGGCGCAGCTCTCCAAAGCGGCAGGGGCCACCAGACTGTTTGTCAGGACCTCCACTCAGGTCTGCCAATCAGGACAGCCGGCAGAGGCTCAGCGCTCAGCTGCGCCAGCCAGGATGGCCCAGGGCCACAGGCCGGCCGGCTGGCCGGTCCTGCGGGCGTACGTACTAAATTTATGTGGGGTGTGATGCTGGACCTGATTTCTTTAAGATTTCTGCATGTTTATTAACAAGCAGGAGACTTATATGGGTGTTAAAAATGAAACACCAGTAGCTTCTTGTAAACG